>JAUQQB010000103.1 GCA_030550075.1 Chloroflexota bacterium
ATTCCTTCCGCCTCCGCCAGGCCGTCTGGTATGAGCCATCCTTTGCGGGCCTATCCATCCACCGGCATCCTGTGGTCAGGACGTATAGAATTCCGTTCCGGGTCTTGCGGTCGTTGGCTCGGGGCCTGCCCGTCCGGGCCCTGGGAGGCAGCAGGGGCTCGATGAAAGCCCATTCCTCATCCTTCAGCTCCCGGAATTCCATCCTCCACCTCCTATCCCAGTCAGGGAATTCCAGGGTTATCTTAATACATCAGGGGTTTTGAGACGAGTTCATTGAAAATTCTAACATACCGGGTGAGCATTTGTCACGATGCTGTCACGATAGGGGCATACAATCAAAAGTGGACGGAGGAAGACAGCCCCTGTGCTGGATACCAGCTTCGCGCATGCCGTGCAAACCTATACAGGGATCGGTGCGCTCTCTCTTCATCCGCAGGAAGCGATGTCGGACAGGGTAGATCTTCCCCTGGACCGGACGGCAGGCCATGGACTGGCGGATCCGATGGGCCCTTCAGATCCTGATTCCGGAGGTGGGTCGGGATCGAGCGCAGGCTGCTTTACGATGCGGGATGTTCCCCTTGCGCCGCCCTGGCGCGAGAGGTGGAGGCCCTGAGCGAAGGGCGGCTGCGGGTGCGAAGTCTCCGGGAACCGGAGGTCCAGACCCTGCTGAACCGCGTCCGACCCGGCTGGCGGTGGGAGCCGATGCTCCTGGAGGCGGAAGGGGAGCGGGTGCGGGTCTATACGGGCCTGGCGATGCGGATGCGGTTGGTCCGGGTCCTGGGCCCGGTGCGGGCGTGGCGGGTGGCGCAGCTTGTGGCCCGCTTTGGGGGGCCAGTGCTGGGCGTGGATTGGAGGCGGCGGCGGCTGTTACAGCAAGGCGGAGCCCTCGCGGGATTAGCTCTCCTGGGCCGATGGTCTCGTCTCCTGCAAGGGCCTGCTCCCTCGGCGACTTCGTTTACTCCGGCATCCGAGCAGGAAGGGGAGCTGTGGGAGGGGTTCCTGCTGCTGCCGCCCGGCGCGCCGCTTCCACCGTGGGTGCAATGCGTCCCCGCTCCCATTCTGTGTCAGACCGACGGGCCAGAAGATCCTGAGCTCCGCGGGGAGGTCATCGAGTTCTCGGACCAGGAAACTCTACGGCGCACCCTTCCCTTCCCCTTTTATCGGCCAGCCGGGATACCACTGCGACAGGCGGTAGTGATCCGGTTCCAGCGGAATCGGCAGGTGTTTAGCGTGATGCTGGACTTCGGGAGGGAAATGGAGCCGGGGATTAGCCTCTGGATGCAACCGATCTTTCCCCGTCCTTATCCGGTCTGGCCGGTTCACTCTCCTCAAGACCCTGAGCGGGTGATCAAGCCTGAGAAGGTATTTTTCACCCCCAAACCCGGGGTGATGCGTCCGACCTTCTCAGGCCTTCAGATCCACTGGATCGAGCCGGCGGGCTTATATACCCTGATTGTGGAGGGAGATCCGCGCCCTGAAGCTGCAATGCAGATTGTGAGCTCAATGAGCCTATTTTGATAAGGAGGCTTGCCATGGGTTACGCGTATTGTGTATGCACCAATTGCAGGACGAATCACAGGCCGCGATTATTATTGTAGCTGCCCCAGTTGCGCCGGTAACTGCAATGGTTGCACGACTGCCCACGGTCGCTGCAAGGGGTGGGCTTCTCCTGTTGATATTGGAGGTATAGGCCCTACTATTTATCTCTACGTCCGGGTCAGGTTGCCACAGGGACGCATACTTGTAACCCATCATGTCCAGAACCCTGCCGTCCTTGTCCTTGCCCGTGCTCTAGCCCTGATTGTAGCCGCTGCACCTGCGGAACCTGTTGCAGGACGTGCTTTAGTGGGGCCCACGTCCATATGGAGCGATACAGGGGAGAGGTAGTGGCCCCATGCTGTTGTGTGGACGTTACAGAAGGAACGACAGCTATTTATCGCTTTTATTACAATTCGGGTTACGCGTGCTAAGGGGGGAGACGATGAGTGGGCTTATATCCCCGAAGGCATGGGTTCACATCACGCTGCTGGGTCTGCTCGGCTGCGGGGCGCCGCAGACTCCGGTATCCCCCGCTTCTACGCCCTCCCGGAGCTTTCCTCCTTCACCGACGCTGTCGAGCCCTCCACCCTCGACCCGTCCTCAACCCACTCCCACCGCCGCCTCTTGCCTCCCTCCTCCGCCAGGGATCCCGGGCGAGGATGCGCCCCGGCTGCCGCTGGACTTCCGGGACCTGCGATGGGAGGCACTGGCCATGCCTGGTCTTCGCCTGCGCCACCTCCTCGGCTCCCCTTATCCGATGTTCCCGGAGTCTGTCTCCCCCGATGGCCGCCGGCTCCGAGTTGTCTGGCGCTGGCCCTTAGATCCACCGCTTCAAAGTGGGGGCTTCCTCGCCAGCGCGGAGCTGGACACAGAGGACAGCGATCACCGGTGGCTCATTCAGGACTTCCGCGCCGCTGGCGAGAGGGAAATCTGCTGCTGGACTCTCCCGGACGGCCGACGGCTCAAGGCCACCCGCACCCATGCCGGCCTGACCCGCTTCGTTTTTGAGGACGATCCTCTTGCCCGCCGCCTGGAGCCGCCTGAGCCCATCGACAGCCTCGTCCAGGCCCAGGGGACGGTGGCCTTTGCCCTCGCTATCCGGCCGGATCTGAAGCGGGATTTATGGCGGGTAGATCTGGAAGCCTGGGCCTGGGAGAAGGTCAGCAACGAAGAGGGGCTGTGGTGGGAATTTCATCGGGCGCGAGATGGTTCCTATGCGCTGGCGGTGCAGGAGGTGGAGCCCTCGCGGCGGTTCCGACTGTGGCGGATCCCGGCCCGGATGGGAGCACCGGCCGTGCGGGTGGCGGAGCTGGAGCTGTCGCTCCTGGCATCCGACGCGCCGCTTCCCCCATCGGCGGAAATTGCCGGCGGCCCCTACTGGTGGATCAGCTTGCCCAGCGAGCAGTGGGGGTTAGGCCTGATCGTGAACCTCCTCACGGGGCGGGTTCTGAGGCCGGAAGATCTCGGCCGCTCCGGCTGGAGGTTTCTGGATTACCACCTGGCTCCTGACGGGCGCTGGGTGGCGATCGGCCTGGTGCCCTCATCGGGTGTTCAGGGGCCGGAGGATCCGAACCGGGCGCTGTATCTGGCGCCTGGGGAAAACCTGCAGGCGGGGTGGTTGAGGGAGGGCGTCCGACTGGTGGGCTGGAACGTTGAGCCGCCGGCGGCCCTGCTGGAGGATTTGCGAACCCGGACGCTGTGGGCACTGCGGCTGCCGCCCGCGCAGGGAACGCCGGGGGTTCCCCTTCCCGGGGCGCGATTACCAATCGCCTCGATCCCGGAGGGGGTGGTGGCGAGCGCGACAGGGGCTCCTGCGCGTGTCCTGTGGCTGAGCTGGGAAGGGCAGATACAGGCCGCACTGGATCTGGCCCCCTTTTATGAGAAGATCCTGGCCCTGATGCCGGAGGTGCACGGGGGACGGACGAAGCGAGTGTGGATTGGGGCGCAGGCAATCCCGCCCCGGGCGGACGGACGGTGCCAGTGGGGATTGATCGAATGGCCCCTTCCCTCAAAGGCGGCTGCGCCATAGGACCCCCGGCCGGCATGCCTGGGAGTGCAAACAGGGAAACATGCTGTGGAGAAGGAGCCGGAAGGTCCAGAAGCGGCGGTCCCGTTCGGCTCGAACGGGGATCCGGCGGGGGTCCAACCCTGCGCCCATCCGGCGACGCAGCCGATAGAGAGCGGCCCGGAGCGCCCCCGCCGCGCGTTCCGGGGGCAGATCAGGCCACAAGCGCTCCGCCAGGGCCAAACGGGGGAACGAGCGGAAAGGATGGAGGGCCAGGAAGGCCAGCAACCCCCCGGTCTGGGGCTGTCGGGCCAGCTCCGGGAGGGAGCGCCCCCGAATCTCCACCGTCAGGTCCCCGAAGAGGCGAATCCGCAGGGCCGGTTGGGCCATCAGCGGCGCCCCGGTCTCATCGAAAGCAGAGGGCATCATCCCCCACCTCCCAGGGGGATCAGGGTTCGGTCCAATTTTCATTGAAAATTCTAACATGCCGGGCGAGCATTTGTCACGATGCGGTCACGATAGGGGCATACAATCAAAAGTGGACGGAGGAAGACAGCCCCTGTGCTGGATGCCAGCTTCGCGTGCAAACCTATACAGGGATCGGTGCGCTCTCTCTTCATCTGCAGGAAGCGATGTCGGACAGGGTAGATCTTCCCCTGGACCGGACGGCAGGCCATGGACTGGCGGATCCGATGGGCCCTTCAGATCCTGATTCCGAAGGTGGGTGATGATCGAACGCTGGCTGCTCTACGATGCGGGATGTTCCCTTTGCGCCGCCCTGGCGCGAGAGGTGGAGGTCCTGAGCGAAGGGCGGCTGCGGGTGCGAAGTCTCCGGGAACCGGAGGTCCAGGCCCTGCTGGACCGGGCCCGGCCGGGCTGGCGGTGGGAGCCGATGCTCCTGGAGGCGGAAGGGGAGCGGGTGCGGGTCTATACGGGCCTGGCGATGCGGATGCGGTTGGTCCGGGTCCTGGGGCCGGTGCGGGCGTGGCGGGTGGCGCAGCTTGTGGCCCGCTTTGGGGGGCCAGTGCTGGGCGTGGATTGGGGACGGCGGCGGTTACTGCAGCAAGGAGGAGCCCTTGCGGGATTGGCCCTCCTGAGTGAATGGATCCATCTCCTGCGAGGGCCGGCCTCCTCCGCGGCTCCATCGGTCCCGACATCCAAGATGGAAGGGGAGTTATGGGAAGGATTCTTATTGCTACCGCCTGGCGCGCCTCTTCCTTTGTGGGTCCAGCGTGCACCGGCTCCTCTCCTGTGTCAGACCTCGGATCCTGAGGCGGAGGCTGAGCTTCGGGGCGATACGCTACCGATGGTGCCCTGGGAAAAATGGGCTTCCCGCGTGGCCTTTCCCCTGTATGCTCCCACACCGCTTCCTCCAGGTTTTGTTTTCCAGGGGGCCTATGCCACCGTGTTCCGGCGATCGGGACTCCTCTTTTCGATCTCCCTGGCTTTTGGAGAAGCGGGTGGGGAGCCGGTGGTGCGGCTGATCGCTCAGCCGATCCATCCCTCTCCATATCCGGTATGGCCGGTTCACTCGCCAGAGCAGCCGGAGGAACCGATTTGGCCGGAGAAGGTGTTCTTCCTGCCGCGGCCGGGGATATTGCTGCCCAGCGCGCGAGGGCATCTAGCTCTCTGGATAGAGCAGGATGTATTATATGTGCTCATCGCTGAACATGATCCTCATCGCGAATCCATGGTTGAACTTGCCAAATCCTTAAATCCCATAAATTTTGAGAGGGGGAAGCCATGACTCTCGCATTTGTTTATGCTCCATTTTCTGGACGAGTTACAAATTTAGACAATGGGGCTTGTGCTTCTCATTTTGCTTGCTCTGGCGAATCCGGGTTGGTTGATATAGGCACATCCGGATCAGTCCTTACTTTATACTTGTATGTTAATTATCCAACAATTGCCAAGATTTACATCTCTACCCAATATTTGTGTTGTTGCAAAACAAACAATGTCTATGGAAAAGCGCGAATTATCGATCTGTACGCTACGAACAATCGCTATGTAGGATCTGTCCTGTATGGTCATATCAATACCGACATCGGTGTGTCGGATGGCTGGCATCCTCTTTCCGGTTCCTCCTTTGGGCCTTTAGGACAGGTGCCTGCAGGATCCTGTTGTCCACCCTGTGGTTGCAGTAGTTGTTGTTATACAGGAACTCATACTCATATGGGTTGTTATGGAGGAATTCGAATGCCGTTATATTGTGGACAATGGGTTTCAGGTGGATCTACGGCCATATACCGGTTCGAATTTTATTAAATTCCTTAAATTGAGTCAAATTGGTCTGTTGCGTAATTGTTGGACTTTGGACAAACAATTCATGTTCTGGGGGTCTGGAATGAAAATACCGTGTTGGATTCTTGGGGTAATGCTTGCCGTTTTGACATCAGGGATAGCCTGTTCCACGGCCATCCCTCCGGCGGGTTCTCCAACGCGGATGCCAGCGCCCACTGTGGAAGTCTCCCCGTTCCGACCCACGCTTTCCCCCACTTTGCCGCTCCCCTATTGTCGCTGGCCGGTGTGGATCCCCGGGGAGCCCGCCCCTCTGCCGGATCTCACTACCTGGCGATGGGCACCGCTTCCGAAAGCCGGACGGATGCTGCGCCACCTGCCCCATCTTCCCCTCCCCCTCTTCCCCCGGGCCCGTTCGGCCGATGGCCGATGGATACGGGCGGTGGCGGTCTTCGCCTCCACCACCAGCGCTCAGGAGGCCTCCCGCTTCCATCCGACGCTCGGAGTGTGGATCGATCGGAAGGGAACAGACCATCGCTGGATAGAGAGGCCGGAGGCGCCCTGGATGCTCAGCCCGGCCACCTTTGCCTTTCCCTCGCCCGGGGATCATCGCCTGCAGGCGCTGCGCTTTCTGGACCTGATTAATACGCTGGCCCCCCGAGAGCAGGCGCGCATTCCGGTGGGAGAGGGCCCGGAGCCCTCCCCCACCCCGGGGGCGCGGCGAATCCTCTCCCCGCCTGTGCCCTTTCGGGAGGTCTATCCGCTGACGGGATCCCTTGTGCTCGCCCAGGAAACGAACGGGAGGTTGTGGCGGGGGAATCCAGAACGTGGCCAGTGGGAACTGGTGCGCTTCCTCCCGGAAGTTCGTCTGGAGACGCTGCAGATTCTGGGGGTGCGGGAGGGAGAATACGCCCTGGCCATCGATACGCCGGACTTTGATGAATACCGGGTCTGGCGGATATCGGCCCGCTGGGGGGATCCTGCCTTTCTTCTGACAGCCTTCGGGATGCGGGAGCAGGGCTATGCCTCTGGCCGCCATCGGCGCCTGGACGATACCGACCTCTGGCTCCTGGGCTGGCCCATGGACCGGCCCTTCTGGGCCGATGCGGTTCTGATTGATGCACAGGCGGGGCGGTTGCTGGGGCCAGGGGATCTCGGGTTAGGAGAGTCCTTTAACGAGCGGCATATGAAACTCGAGATCGTGCCTTCCCCCGATGGGAAATGGCTATGGGTGGAGATGGTCTCCCTATGGAAGCAAGCTCCGGATCGGGTGCTGGATCCGGAAGCCCTGCGGGCGCTGGTGCCGGTATGGGACCTGGGACGGGGCCAGCGGTTCCGGGGGCTGACGCTGGGAGGCTGGCTGCCGGGGATCTCCGCTCTCTGGGTCTGGGAACATGCATCAGGGAGGATCTCCCTGATCCGGCTGCCCCATTTCGAACGGATCCCGCTGCCGGAGGTGCAGCCCCCGGTAGCGGAAGCCCCTGATGGAGGAGTGGCGGTCGCCTGGACGGATCCGGCCCGGATCGTGCGCTGGGATGCTCGAGGCAAGATCCAGGAGCTTGTGGACCTGAAGCCGGATTATGAAGCGGTGATAGGCTTGTGGTCTGATGGAGAGGTCGTCTTCGCCATGGCCATGCGGGGCGGACCGGATGGGCGCTGCCGGTTCGGCCTTATCGAAATCCATAGCCGGTAGTGTTCCCATGGGGGGTACAAGATGATGGAGCCCCTCTCCCTTTACGGCAGGGACCACACCCATTTATCGCTTTGATGATTCCACCCCATGTCCCACAGGATTCGCCATGTGAACTGCGGAGGGCCGGAGGCGCTGGTCCTGGATCCTGGGATGGGTTCTGACAGGCTGGGCGATTGGAGGGCTCGCATGCAGCATCCCACGCCCCCTGCTCCTACGCCATCCCCCTCCCATCCGGAAGCCTCCCCCACACCGCCGGAGCGGGTCGTTTCCCCCTTCGAATCCCAGCATCCCAGGTCCCGGGGAAAGGGATCCTTCAGACGGTGGCCTGGAGCCCGGAGGGCCGGGCCCTTCTCGTGGGAACGATGGTGGGACTGGAGCGGGTCGAGGTGGCGACCGGACAGTCCCTCTGGTGGCAGCCTGCCCGGGGGAGGCTGAACGCGCTGGCCCTCTCCCCGAACGGCCGCTGGCTGGCCATGGCAATGGGTGGAGCCCTCCAGGCGGTGGCGCTGTCGGAAGGTGGGGAATGGCTGGCGGTGACCGGGTGGATGGCGGATGGATGGACCGGGACGTGGATCACGATATATGCCGTAAAGGAGGGGCGGCGGATGGCCTCCTGGGCGGCAGCGCCGGGGGCCAGCATCGTGGCCCTGGCCTTTGGCCCGGCGGGACGCTGGCTGGCCTCCGGGGCCTCCGACGGAGGGATGCGGGTATGACGGGTGTCCGATGGGCAGGAGCTCCTGCAGCTGGAGGGACACACCGACGCGGTATGGGCGATCCAGCGTTCCCCGGATGGGCGGATGCGGATCTGGACCCTTCTGTGAGCATCCCCTCGGGTGGATCTCTGCCCATCCTGGGGCTCCGCTAACCCACTTCCACCTCCCACCATCCGATGGCTCGCAGATGTCGCGGATACAGGTTCTTCAGGCGCCCTCGCTCAGCGCGGGCCCAGCCCAGCGGGAATCCCTCCAGGGCGATCAGCACCCATCCGCATGCCAATGCGGACCCGTGTGGGGATCGGTGCGC
>JAUQQB010000104.1 GCA_030550075.1 Chloroflexota bacterium
GGGATGGGCTCGCCCTCGCGCGGGAGATTCAGCGTCGGGGATGGCCCATCCGCGTTCTCCTGCTGAGCGCTTACGAGGACGACGCGCTGATCCGGGAGGCCATGGCGATTGGAGTGGAAGGTTATCTGCTCAAGCAGGAGGGGGTGGAGGCTATCGCCGCGGCCGTGCAGAGCGTGGCCCGGGGTTTAAGGGCCTTCAGCCCGGAAATCCTGACCCGGGCCCGGGCGCTTGCCCTGCAAAGCATCGAAGGGCTGACGGATCGAGAGCGGGAGATCCTGACCCTGGTGGCCGAGGGGCTCACCAATCGAGCCATCGCGCAGCGCCTGGGGATCTCGACGCGGACCGTGGAGTATCATCTGGGTCAGATCTTCCAGCGGCTGGGGGTGAACAATCGGGCGGCCGCCGTCCGGGAAGCGATCCGACGAGGATGGCTCCAATGGCCTTCGGACGAGCAGGAATCCCGATAAGAGCTCTCCTAACAAAGGGTGGATCCCCTTTTGCCTCTTAATTCTCCGCAGTGAATCAATCAGCCAAATTTTATTTGTGCTGTCCCTCTCGCCTGCGGGTTGTTTCTCGAAGGAAGCGAACGCCCGGGAGTCCCGTAAAGAAGGCCTGTGGAAATTCACAGGAGAAAGCCTAGGGAAAATACGGTTGTGGGGCCATTTCCTCTTGATTATGATGAAGACGGACATAGAGTATTTTGCTTATAGGGGGGAGCCCATGAAAAATCATAAGCATATAGGATCGCTGAGTCTCAAGGCCTTCATCTTACTGGGTCTGATAGTAGGTGGGTTCACAAGCGTAGCGCTTGCAGGAGCCACTTATCATTGGAGCTGGTCAGAAAGCCCGAATTGGGGAGCATGGACATGGCAACCTTATTATGGAGGCTCTTCTACATTGCGCTGGACAGTTGACGATTGGTGGTATTCAGATCATGCAAACGCCATTCGTTCCAACTCTTGGAAGGGTTTTCGTTTTGAATGGGAGGGATATAATCCTGGGAATGGAACTTTTTGCGATCAACTCGATGCTCAGTTTGTGAACAGTTCATCTCTGCCCAATGCATCCTGGAATCGTTATAACAAATGTGGAGGATCTGCGTATGAAGCTATCTACATCTGGTTCAATGGGGGTCAAATCCTGGAGAATCAATTTTATCACACAGATACTCGATGGCGGCAAACAGGAAATCCAACGTCAGGAGAGGTAAATTACTCTTTAGGTTGCAATCTGTGTAGCTCTGATGATTGGTTAGGAAAATTGGTTTATGGATCAAATTACTCTAAAATTTACACAGATCCACCGGGTTTGACTCCTTAATTTGCATGTTTCATGCTATCTGTGCTTCTGAATGGGGAGATTAAAAATACCGGGAAGCCATGGATTTTTAAGAACAGATGAATTTCTAAAACGGGGCTTCTCATGGGGGGAATGGGATAACAAGTCGCGATGATTTTATGTAGTGTAGGAGGTAACGATGAAAGCAAAGATAATGTTGAGCCTGTTACTTGGCGCGTTGTTCATCGGGGCCACGTTCCCTCAGGTGGGGGCGATTCCTCTGTACTGGCAAACCGAAACGGAGCGGGCCACAGCGGTTCGGGAACCCGAAGGTCTCTGGGTGATCCACGCGGAGCTCCCGGCCAATACCCCTGAGCGCCTGGAAGCGTATCGGAGCGCCAACGCGATCCGCCTGCGTCGCTTGCTGGAAGCGCCATGGCCTGGCCCCATTCCGGTTCAGATCACTTTCCGGTCGCCGCTTTCGCTTCGGGCGGTTCGGGAGCTGCTGGATTCCAACCATCTGGAGTTTGACAGTGTGGCGGGGGTGCTGGCGCCAGATTTCGCGTGGGGCGGCTGGGCGGATCCCCGGACATGGCGGCGGGAGGAGATCGATCCCCGCTGGCTGGAGCGGGCGGGATGGTCCGGGGATCCAGAGGAGGCGCCCATCATCACCCATATCACGGGATGGCTGCATCAGCCGGAGGATCTGCGGTTCTGGCTCCACCGGCCGGAGGTGGAGCTGGTGGACGCTCTGGGGGCTGAGCTGGAGGCCTGGGTGCGCGCCCACTGGGTTTACCGGGCATGGGGAGGCCGGCTGGGTTACCCGGATCGGGTGATGCCGGTGTTTCCATGGATCGAATATGCGCGCTTCTCGAACTAACTCACAAGGAGGGAGAGCCGTGAAGCGGTGGTTTGGGTTGGGGCGCTGGCTGGGGGCGCATCTGGCGGTGGGGGCCCTGGGGATCGGGGGAATGGCCGGGCTGGATCTGGCGCTGACCGCGCTGAAGCGATGGGTCTTTCTTCGGGGTCCCCTGGATGTCACGCTGTTTCTGGGGCTGAGTGGGCTGTGGGTAGGGGCGCTCCTGGGTGGGGGCCAGAGATGGGCCCTGAAGGCTCGAGGAGGGTGGAAGCGCTGGGTTCTGGGCAGCGGTCTGGGTAGCGCATTGGGGCTGCTGGGATTGTGGGGACTGTTCTGGGTGGTGGGACCGGAGCGGCTGATTCCCCAGGGGCCTGATGGGATGAATGTCTGGATCTGGGTTTCAGCCGGGATAGGACTGGGAATCGGTTGGGGAGCAGGGGTCGGTCAGTGGATCCTGGGACGGGATAGGGGGAGGGGGGCGTGGGCATGGATGGTGGGAAGCGCATGGGGAGGCGCTGTGGCAGGATGGGGGATTGGAGTGGCGCTGCAGCAATTGGGGGAAGAATGGATCGAGCGGTGGGGGGTGATGGGGTGGATGGGGCTGGGGATGGCCGGAGGGGCGCTGTTTGCCTGGCTCACCGCCTGGGGGCTTCCGGGCGATCCATCACGGGAAAAAACCAGGCCCTCTAGTGGGAGCTAAGGCCTATCGGGATCTGCGGGTTCTCCTCGCGCTCCAGTCTGGAGCAAAGAGGACGTTCCACCCTTTGGGGTGGGAGAGCGGATCCGGCGACGCTTTCGGCCTTCCGGCCTCGTCGGTCCATCCGGAAGTTCCCGATGCCCACCACCGCCAGAAACACCGTGTCATAGAGCGCCAGCATATGGCGGAATACCGACGACAAGATCCGAAAACGCTTCCACCAGCCAATCGTATGCTCCACCACCATCCGCATCGAAGCCCGTTCCGGAGGGGCCCGCTTCGGATCCGGAAGCAAAGGATGATTCCGCCGCGCCTTGTGCGGGGTCCTGATGCTCCGGTCCGGATCGTCATTTTGCAGCCCATCGAAGCCCGCATCGCCGATCCCCATCATGGATTCGGGGATTTGCCGGATCATCCCCGATTCCACCGCCAGGCGCAAATCGTGTTGGGAACCGGGCGCCGAGAAGCTTGCCCCTCGGATATACCCCGGGTGATCCACCGCGAGGAGGGTCTGGCGGGGATGGGTCTTGCGGCCCCCGGAGGAATGTGGCCGTTGCGCTTCGGGGTCCTGCGGACGCTGGATGCGCGGTTCGGTTCCATCGATAATGGCCCGCCCATCGGGGAAGGTCTCCAGGGCCTCCTGGAGGCTCTTCCCTTCCCCCTGGCGGGGGGGCTGGGGCCAGCCCAACGAAGCAAGGCCCAGCAGCTGTAAGGCGTTCCACACCTGCCGGGTGTTCCGACTCACCGTGGCCTTGTCTACGCCGAAAAAGAAGGCCAGGGCCTCCAGGTTCCCGTATTGCCGAAGCCAGAGGAGGGTCATCCGCCACATCTTGGGGAGGGAGAGGCGATATTTGCGCCCGCCCCCGATGGCCCGGCGGCGATCCGGTCGGCTCCGCCGTTCTCGTCTCTGCGGTGGCCCCACCGGCAGAAAGCGAGCCAACGGTTCTTCGAACGCCTCCACCGTCCAGCCGGTGAGGGATCGAAACAGCAGGGGTTTCGAACGGAGAACGTCCACCGAAAGCACGGCCGGCTCTCCCCAACGCGAGGTCTTAACTTTAACTTAAATATACCCCAGCCTATTGTGCAACAAGTCTATTGAAAATTCTAACATGCCGGGCGAGCATTTGTCACGATGCTGTCACGATAGGGGCATACCATCGAAAGTGGACGGAGGAAGACAGCCCCTGTGCTGGATGCCAGCTTCGCGCATGCCCTGCAAACCTATACAGGGATCGGTGCGCTCTCTTCAATTCGCAGGAAGCGACGTCTGAAATGGTGGGTCTTCCCCTGGACCGGACGGCAGGCCATGGACTGGCGGATCCGATGGGCCCTTCAGATCCTGATTCCGGAGGTGGGTGATGATCGAACGCTGGCTGCTCTACGATGCGGGATGTGCAACGTGCGCCGCCCTGGCGCGGGAGGTGGAGGCCCTGAGCGAAGGGCGGCTGCGGGTGCGAAGTCTCCGGGAACCGGAGGTGCAGGCCCTGCTGGACCGGGCCCGGCCGGGCTGGCGGTGGGAGCCGATGCTGTTGGAGGCGGAAGGGGAGCGAGTGCGGGTCTATACGGGCCTGGCGATGCGGATGCGGTTGATCCAGGTGCTGGGGCCGGTGCGGGCGTGGCGGGTGGCGCAGCTTGTGGCCCGCTTCGGAGGGCCGGTGCTGGGCGTGGACTGGGGACGGCGGCGGTTACTGCAGCAAGGAGGAGCCCTTGCGGGATTGGCCCTCCTGGGTCGATGGTTCTCCCTACGACCCCGACCGGCTTCCTCTTCATCTTCGAGATCCAAGATGGAGGGGGAGGTGTGGGAGGGATTCCTCTTACTGCCCGCGGGGGCACCCCTTCCCGCCTGGGTTCAGTGTGCCCCTGCTCCCATCCTGGGCGAGGCGGAAGGAACGGGAGAGGAAGATCTACGTGGGGAAACTCGTTCCTGGGATCACTGGGAGGATCTGCGTCCTTTTCTCCAGTTCCCTATGTATGTTCCCTCCTTCTTGCCTTCGAGTTTCCGGCTGTTGGGAGCCCATCTGACGGTGTTTCGAAAGTCAGGAAAGGTGTTTTCGACCTCAATCGCCTTTGGGGATGCAACCGGAGAGCCGCTTATTCGGTTGATTGCCCAACCCGTTTATCCCAGGCCATATCCGGTGTGGCCGGTATATTTCCCGTGGGCGCCGGAAACACCGATCGCTCCCGAAAAGATATTCTTCACGCCGGCGCCGGGGCTATTGCTCCCCAGCCTGCAAGGGTATAACGCCCTCTGGATTGCGGATGAGGTGCTGTATCTGCTCATCACAGCCCATGATCGTCAGCGAGAAGGAATCGTCCAGCTGGCTCAATCCCTTCAGCGTGTCCATGGATGAAGCAAGGATGTCAGCGTCAGATAGATCAGTAAAGGAAGCCAGAGTTTCCGGGACTCTATTGAACTACCTTAATGAGCTCAAAGGCTTCCTTTGCGGAGACCACAGCCCTTTAGAACGATGCAAATGGATTTTCAGAAAGCCTATAAGACGACAGACCTTCGCGCTTACTTGAGCGCTATTGCTGGGCAGCACTCCGCCCGGAACCGAGCGAGCTGTATAAAAATCAATAAGGGAGGGTCGTCATGCCGTATGCGTATGTATATGCTCCGGTTTCCGGAACCGTTTCAGGTCGGAATAAATATTGCACATCCACTTGTGCATGTGCCGGAGATGGCAACCTTCATTCCTTATGCACATGTGGCCAACCATGTGTTTGGTATGACCCAGTAGATATTCCGACATGTGGCTCTACCCCCAGTATTTGGCTTTACGTTTCTAGTGATATCAAAAGCATTCGAACTTTTATTCAGTACCTATGTTGTGGCGGTGCACAAAACGATTATGGCCGTGCGATCATTGTAGAACTTTATGCTCAGCCTAATGCAGTCTGCTATATCGGGTCCGTAAAGTTTGGGCATGTCGCCTTCCCACGAGTTCAGCATGGTCAAATATATAACATATCAGGAAGTATCCAAATCGGAACCGTTATGGGAGGCTCCTATGGCAACTGCTATACGGGGCCCCATACACATATGGAACGCTCCGGTGGCGAGACGGTTGCTCCATGTTGTTGTGCAACGGTCTCTGCGGGAACAACGCCGATCTACCGATGGTATTACCAGACGCCATGTCCGACTTCACTTGCTACCGACCAGTCTCGCGAAGTCGCGCGGTGACTATCTAACAGCGCGAATTATTAAACTTTTGTGTTAACAGAACGCGGATGAGATAGATTGTTCGGTATATTTTCACGCCATAAATATCGCCTTATGAAGGCAGATGGAGGGCTACGATGTGGGGTAAGCTCGCGAAACAGAGCGCGCTATACTTTTATCGGTTCTTTGGGATGCTTGCGCTCGGGCTGGCCGCGTGCCGCCCGAGTGAGCCTCAGCCGTCCCTTCTATCCGCTTCCCCCACGCCAAGCTGGGCACCCTCCCTCTCCCCTGCCGGCCCTACCTCTACGCCTCTCCCGACCTCCACGCCGCGCCCCACCCCTACCCCATCCGCATCCCGCTGCGAATGGTTGGGGGAGCCTGCTCGCCTTCCCGACCTCTCCACACTGCGGTGGGAGGACCGGACCCTCGGCCCCCATCGCATGCGGGTGCTGAGGGGCCTTCCCATCCCTCCCATCCTCTCCAGCCTGACCCCGGACGGCCACTTCCTGGAGGTGCTCTTCGCTACCGAAGGGGGGAAAGCTCTGGTGGCTCTGGATCTCGCCGACACGGCCCACCAGCTGGTGAGGGCGTTCTCTCGGTTCTGCCCGCTGGCTGATCCGGTCCTCTGCATGGATCCGGAATGGATGCGGTGGGATCCCACCCTTACGCAGCGCAACCGGCTTCCGGATGGCCGGCGGCTGAGGATCAACGAGGCCGGCCGGGTGCAGGTGGAAGATGGGAAGACGCTCACCTTAAACACCCCTGTTTCGTTTATGGCGGTCTACCCGGCGGGGGGGAACAGTATCCTGAACTACGACGGGATGGGTCTATGGCGCGGGACCTTGCAGCCTCCAGCCTGGGAGCGGATCCAGGATGGGCAGGGCCGGCCCCTGCACGGCCGTTGGGTCCTCCCGGTCCGATCCACCGACTGGGCCCTCGCCGTCGAGCCCATCTCGGAGTTCATGCCCCTGACGGTGACCCCCGGACCCCCTCAGGTCGAACCGGGGACTCGGGGTTCATCTCCCCCTACACCCACACCCCACATCCCAGGCCCTGGGGAGCCGTTCGCCTTCCACTTTTGGCGGGTGCCGCTGAAGCAGGGTGAGCCAGCAGTGCGGCTGTCGACGTTCCGGACAGAGGTGATCGCCACCGATATGCCGACGCCGGACCCGGTGTTGCTCCGCGACGGCCGCCACGTGGTACTTTACTGGCCCTTTATGATCGTCGTGGAGGGGATCTGGTCCATGAGCGAGCTGGTGGCGGTGGAGACCGGGCAACGGGTGGCGGAGGGGGCGCTGGGGTTGCCGGAAGGGACCGTGCTGGTGGATGGGTTGGCGATGGCCGACGGCCGGTGGGTCTTGGGGGAGGTGGTCGACCGGCGCACCCGCCAAGGGTGGGGGATCTGGGTGGCTTCGGGGGAGGACCTGTCGAGGCATTGGACGTTCGAGGGCTGGCGAGGGGCGCAGGCGTGGCATCCGGACGGGAAGGCGGTGGTGGTGCGGGCGGGATCGATAGGGGAGCCGGGGCGATTGGGGGTGCTGCGGCTACCGCCGGGCGCGGAGGGGGTGCGGCCGCTGGAAGGGGTGCAGCCCCCGGTGGGATGGGCGGGGGATTGGGTAGTGGGACGGGCGGCGGAAGCCCCAGCAAAGGCGCGTGCGGTGGATCCCGAGGGGCAGGTAGTGGAGTTGGACCTCTCCGAGCTCGGGATGTTCTTGCAGGACGTGCTGGGCGGAAGGGATCGGGTCTGGCTGGTGGTGGGCGCTGTGGAGCCGGACCGCCAGTGCCGCTACACCCTGGTGGAATGGGCACTCCCGACCCCTTGAGCGGCACCAGCCTTGATCCCCGGGATCCTTACGGAATCCCCTGACCCGTTTCAGGGCAGCCCGGAGCCACCCTCACGGAACTTCAGTAGGGTGCAAGATGGGGCGGCTGGACGAGCCGTAGATCGCCACCTTGGTGGATTTGGAGAACCTGCCGTTTCTGGGAGGAGGCTGGGAGATGGACGCGGTGGGGGGGGCTCCTCAAGAGAGGAAAACCAGTGAAAGGCGAAGTGTTAAGATGAGATGAAAGGAGAGGACACATTTCACCGGGTGAAGGTGGGCGCTGAAGACACGATGAACTCGTCTCAAAACCCCTGATGGGTTAAGATCACCCTGGAATTCCCTGACTGGGATAGGGGGTGGAGGATGGAATTCCGGGAGCTGAAGGATGAGGAATGGGCTTTCCTCGAGCCCCTGCGGCCTCCCAGGGCCCGGACGGGCAGGCCCCGAGCCGACGACCGCAAGACCCGGAACGGAATTCTATACGTCCTGACCACAGGATGCCGGTGGATGGATAGGCCCGCAAAGGATGGCTCATACCAGACGGCCTGGCGGAGGCGGAAGGAATGGGAAGCCCAAGGGGTATGGGAAAGGCGGTGGCGGCGCCTCCTGGAATGGGGGTATCGGGAGAAGAAACTGTCCCTGGAAGGGGTCGGGGTCGAGGCGACGACCGTGG
>JAUQQB010000105.1 GCA_030550075.1 Chloroflexota bacterium
CGTAAGTCCTATATGGATCAAGCGGGATGGCCAGCTGAACAGGCCCCCCCACGCCCCGAGGGACCAGGAGCTCCCACCTCTCTCAATGGAGCGCCGGAGACAAGATGAAGCTCGCCTCAGAGAGAGGCCGCCCACTTTCCCTATTCTCTGGCACCCTGGTTGTAAAATCAAAAGCTGAGCGCAATCCCTGCGCATCTCCAGGAGCCGAGGCCGCAAGATGGAGTTTAAAGATTACTACGCGATCCTGGGGGTCTCCCCCGATGCCAGCGAGGAGGAGATCAAGCGCGCTTACCGGAAGCTGGCCCGACAATACCACCCGGACGTCAACCCGGGTGACAGGGCGGCGGAGGAGAAGTTCAAGGAAATCAATGAAGCATACGAGGTGCTCTCTGATCCAGAAAAGCGCCGCAAATATGATGAGCTCCGCCGTCAATATGAAGCCTGGCGTCGGGCCGGCTACGATCCGGGTCAGTTCGACTGGTCTCCCTGGGTCCAGCCGGGCCGGGTGCGGGTTGAAATGGGAGACCTGGAGGACCTGCTCTCCGGGTTCTCGGACTTCTTTGAGATGCTGTTCGGCGACATGCCCCGGCGGACGCGGGGATGGACAGCCACCCGGCTCCGGGGGCAGGATATCGAACAGCCGGTGACGCTCACCCTGGAGGAGGCGTTCCAAGGAACCACCCGGATGATTCGTACCCGGGACGGGCGTCGCCTGGAAGTTCGCATCCCTCCCGGGGTGCGAACGGGAGCCCGTGTGCGAGTTCCGGGGGCTGGAGAGCCTGGCTATGGCGGGCCACCCGGAGATCTCTATCTGGTGGTCGAGGTCGCCCCCCATCCTCGCTTCGAGCAACGGGATCAGGATCTTTACGCCACGTTGCCGGTCGATCTCTACACGGCCGTTTTAGGAGGCGAGGTTCCCTTCCAGCATCTGGATGGAAGGACCCTGATGGTTCACATCCCACCGGAGACGCAGAACGGCACGCTGATCCGCCTGCGTGGGGAGGGCATGCCCTCCCCCCATCGCCCAGGCGAACGGGGGGATCTTTACCTGCGGGTTTCGGTGGAGTTGCCCCGGAACCTGACTCCACGGGAACGGGAGCTGTTTGCCGAACTGGCCCGTCTGCGCCGGGGGCATTGACCGATGGGGGATCTCAAAGCCCGTGAACCATTCATGAAGCCGGGCATTGGGGATCTGGAGGCGCGCCTCCAGATCCCCAACTTCCTACAACCCATTGCAAGCGATCATTCTTAGGAGTGACAACCCATGGGATCGCGAATTCGGAAAGGGATCTGGATCCTCATCGGAGGGATCCTCGCGCTGAGCGGATGTCGCTCGCTTCCGCTGCGGGAATGGATCTTCGTGACTCCCACGCCGGCGCCTGGCGGCGCGGTCGTTGCTCCCGCAGGACCTCCCCCAACGCCTCTGCCGATCCCGCCAGGGCTCGATGAGGAAGAGCAACGCCTGATCGCCATCTATCAGAAAGTCCTGCCCTCCGTGGTGAACATCGACGTGGAAGTGGAAGGAGTGGAAGCCTCCAGCTTCGGCAGTGGATCAGGCTTTATCTATGACATCCAGGGGCACATTATCACCAACAACCACGTGGTCGAAGCGGCCCAGGAGATCTGGGTGACGTTCTACGACGGGACGGTGGCAAGGGCCCGGGTGGTGGGGCGGGATGTCTTCAGCGATCTGGCAGTGATCCGGGTGGATGCGCCCGCAGAGCTCCTGCGCCCTGCCGAGCTGGGGGACTCAGATACGCTTCGGGTCGGCCAGAAGGTGGTGGCCATCGGCAACCCCTTCGGCCTGCGGGGCACGATGACGCTGGGAGTAATCAGCGCGCTGGGCCGCGCGCTGGAGACATCCACCCGCTTTCAGATCCCGGATGTCATCCAGACCGATGCGGCCATCAACCCGGGTAACTCCGGGGGACCCCTGGTGGATCTGCAGGGCCAGGTAATCGGCGTCAACTCCGCCATTCGTACGGATTCCAGCGCAACGGGGATACCGGCCAACATCGGCATCGGGTTCGCGATTCCAGTGAACACAGTGAAACGTGTGATTCCTCAGCTGATTCAGAATGGCCAGGTTCGTTATCCTTACCTGGGGATCACCTCCACCGGCAACATTTCGCTGGCCGAATTGCGAGCACGAGGATACGATGTCCCCGCCACCCACGGTGTCCTGATCCAGGAAGTGGTTCCAGATGGTCCGGCCGCCCAGGCCGGCCTGCAGGGCGGCACGCGCGAGGTTCAGGTGCGGGGAGCCCCGATTCTGCTGGGCGGAGACATCATCACCGCCATTGATGGCCATCCGGTCTCCTCCCTCGACGAACTGGTTTCTTACCTGGTTAATCACACGGAGGTCGGGCAGACGGTGACCCTAACGATCCTGCGGGACGGGCAGGAGAGGCAAGTCCAGGTGACCCTGGGGGAACGGCCCTCACCTTGAGGCCAGCATACACCGAGGGCGCTTCCTCCATTTCCGCAAGGCTTACATCTGGAGGTCATCGGAGTTGATTTTCAATGGGGGTGGGGGTTGGATCGGGGGCGTGCGGCCCTCGACCGAACCCCCAAACGCTCCTTTTTCCCCTTACTGATTTTCGAGAGGAGGATCCAGGAAGATGCGACGCGGCATCGGATTCGTTCTGGCTGGGCTTTTGCTTGTTATTGGGGGTTGCGCAGCAACAACAGTTGGCGCCCTTCTATGGGCTCAGTCCGCTCTGATCCGTCTTCCGCAGTCTGGAAGCCCCGCCACTCCTTCCTCTACCCCAACGCCCATCCCTCCCAGGATCCTGTCGGAAGCTCGGGCGCTGGAGGCGGCGTTCATCTCGGTCTATCAGCGGGTCAGCCCTTCCGTAGTGCATATCACCACCCGGGCGACCGCTTTCGATCTCTTTCGGGGTCCCATTTACCAGGAAGGGACCGGTTCCGGATTTGTGTGGGATACGGAAGGTCACATCGTTACCAATAACCATGTGGTGGAAAGCGCGGATCAGATCGAGGTGATCCTCGCCGACGGCACCACCGCTTCCGCCACGCTGGTGGGAGCGGATGCTTATAATGATCTGGCCGTGTTGCGGGTCCGGGTTCCCCCAGAGAAATTCATCCCGGTGACGCTGGGGGATTCCTCACAGCTGCAGGTCGGACAATGGGTGATCGCCATCGGGAATCCCTTCGGTCTGGACCGCACGATGACGGTTGGGGTGATCAGCGCCCTGGGCCGGACTCTGGAGCTCTCGGATCGACCGTTAGGGGAGGTGATCCAGACCGATGCGGCGATCAACCCGGGTAACTCGGGGGGGCCGCTGCTGGATCTGGATGGACGGGTGATCGGGATCAACACAGCGATCCGTTCCCCCAGCGGCGGTTCGATTGGCATCGGCTTCGCCATCCCGGTGAACACCATCAAGCGGGTGGTTCCCGAATTGATCGCCCGGGGGCGCTATCCCCATCCCTGGCTGGGCGCTTCGTTCTTCGAGATCACCCCCGCCTTCGCCCAGGCCTTCCGCCTCCCGATCGATCACGGCCTCCTCACCGTCCAGGTGGCACCCGGAAGCCCGGCGGATCAGGCCGGGTTACGAGGAGCGACCCAGCGGGTGCGCACCCGCTTCGGCGATGTGTTCCTGGGCGGGGACATTATCACCGCGATGGATGATCGCCCTCTACGTCGGGTGGACGAGCTGGTGATCTACCTGGAGAATTACAAACGCGTTGGGGAGACCGTGACCCTCTCGATCATACGCGATGGCCGCCCCATCACGCTCCAGGTGACCCTTGGGGAGCGACCGCCGGGATGATGTCTGTAGCGATGCAGAAATGCCGCCGGCTGCTCAGCCATTTCCCCTACACCACCCGATCCCGGAGGTGAGGACAATGATGGGAATTCAGGCCTACTCGGTCGAAGTGGTGGACGAAGATCAACCCCGGTATCGGATTGGGACGGTGGCTGCGATGGTGCGGTTACATCCGCAAACCATTCGGTACTATGAATCCATCGGTCTGATCTCCCCTCGGCGGACCCGCGGCCGGATGCGTTTGTATTCGGAGCGAGATGTGGCCCGGTTACGCCAGATCGTGGAGCTGACGCAGCTGGGCGTCAACCTCGCCGGGGTGGAGATTATTCTCCGCCTGCGAGAACAGATCACCTCTCTCCAAGCGGAAATCGAACGGTTGCGCGCGATCCTTGGGGCCGAGCCCTCGTTGCCTTCGGAGCGGGAATAGCCCTGGGATCTCTGAGTTAAACCAGGTGCCCCCAGCGTAGGGCAACTGGCCTCCTCCCTGTGGCACTTCATGCTATTCTGTGGTGCTACGCTCAGCAGGGCCCGGAGAAGGAAAGAAGGTGGAAGAAACCTTACAGGTCAACCTAAATGCACAGGAGGACCGGATGAGCCTGCGGATTGTGAGCGACAACCGACCGGTGGAGTTAGACGCGCCACTGGTTGAAAACCTGGTGAAAGAAGAGAGCCGCCGCTATGAGAATGAACCCTATCGGGCTCTGACCCTTTACCTCTGGTTCCAGACGCGGGAACGGCGGGCGATCATCCGCCTGACGGACCGCGTGCGACAGGCCGTGCGGGAGAGCGGGATCCGTGAGGGCTTCGCGCTGGTCAGCGCCATGCACATCACGGCGGCGGTTTATGTGAACGACCACGAAGAGGGCATCATGCAGGATATGATGGAGTTGCTGGACCGCCTGGCTCCCTTCCGTCCAGATTACCGGCATCACCGCACCGGCGAGGATAACGCGGACGCCCATCTCAAGAGCCTGCTGCTCCATCATGAGGTGATCGTTCCGGTCACCAACGGAGATCTGGATTTAGGCCCATGGCAGGAGATCTTTTATGCCGAATTCGATGGCCAGCGCCGTAAACGGGTCCTGGTCAAGATCGTTGGGGTTGTGTGAAAGAATTTTTTCTCCTGAAACCCGAGAGCCCAGCATCCGGAGCGGAGGACCCATGCACATTGGCATCTGTCTGCCGAATTATGGACGGGCTTCATCGCCGGAGGCTATTCGCGAGGTGGCGCAGGCGGCGGAAGCCCTGGGGTTTGACTCTTTGTGGACCACGGATCATATCCTGGTCCCGACCGCTCACTACGAGCCCTATGGCCGCATCTTCGAGACCTGGACCACCCTGGCCTATGTGGCCGCATTAACCCAGCGGATCCGGCTGGGGACCTCGATCCTGCTCCTCGGGCTGCGCAACCCGGTGCTGGTCGCCAAGCAGGCGGCCACCCTGGACCAGCTGTCGAACGGCCGCCTGATCCTGGGCATCGGCGCCGGGTGGCTGGCCCGGGAGTTCGAGAACCTGGGGGTCTCCTTCCGAGGCCGCATCCGGTTTCTGGAAGAAGGCATCGTCCTGATGCGCACCCTGTGGACCAGCCCCCGTCCCCGCTTCCAGGGCCGCTTCTTTCGGATCGAGGACGCGGTGTTCGAGCCTCTGCCCGTCCAGCCAGGCGGTCCCCCGATCTGGATCGGGGGGAACACCGAAGCCGCGGTGCGACGGGCCGCCCGTCTGGGGGATGGCTGGCATCCAGTGGGCCTGGACCCGGAGACGCTCCGCCAGCGTGTGGCACGGCTTCGAGAATGGGCTCAGGGGCGCTCGATCCCGGTCGTTTGCCGGATGTATATCGCTCTGGATTCCCAGCTTCCCCCCGTGTATACTTCGCCAACCGGCGAGCGGCGAATGCGCCTGACCGGCTCCGAGGAGCAGATCCTGGAGGGGTTGCGCACGCTGCGGGACGCGGGGGCGGATGGGGTGATCCTCACCTTTGAGGCCCCATCGGTCGATGCACAGATTCAGCAGATGCAACGGTTCGCCGACCTGCGGGCTCAGCTCGCTCAGCTCAGGGATCCAAGCGAGTCCTCCTGAGAGTGTGATGGGTCGACCATATCAATGCTCCCGTGTTCAATCTGACCCTCAACCCCATGGGGAACCGTTGACATTCTTAGGAGTTACGCAGTTGAAAGCTCTAAAGGTGGAACGGAATGGCCCCACCCCCCTTTCTCCCCCCTCCCCACGGCCCTTGGGGCCGTGGGGAGGGGGGAGAAAAATCCTTGCCCCCATGGGAAACGAACTGCGTAAGTCCTAATTCTGATCACCAACCGGCCGAGGAGGCATGGATGTGGAGGCATCCTCTTGAGGAGGGCCTGTGGCTCCAGATACTGGAGCGCCATCACGCGGGGCCATTGTTCGCCCTGACGGATCGCAATCGGGAGCACCTGCGTCCCTGGCTACCCTGGGTGGATGATGTTCGAGAGGTCAGGGACAGCCTGGCTTTTATCGAAGAGGGATTAGAACGGTTTGCGCAAGGGGTTGGTTACGAGCTGGGCATCTGGCTGGAAGGAAACCTGATCGGAGTGATTGGCGTCCATCGGATCCATCGGGTGAATCTCTCCGCTTTGATTGGCTACTGGCTGGATGCTGGCCATCAGGGCCGTGGGATCATGACCCGGGTGACGGCGGCGGTGCTGGATGATCTATTCCTTGCCCGCGGGCTGCACCGGGTGGAGATCCGCGTCGCCCCGGAGAACCATCGGAGCCGGGCTATCCCGGAACGCCTGGGCTTTCGGATGGAGGGGATTCTGAGAGAGGCCGCGCGCCATGGCGACCGCTGGATCGATTTGATGATTTACGCCATTCTGGACCGGGAATGGAAGGCCCTCCGGCGTTAGGCGCCTCGCGCGGGGACGATTCTCCCGGGAAACTGCGGTCGGGTGCGGCCGTGGGATGACCTGGGACAGGCACGAGGCCTGGGGGCGGGCACAAGGCCCGCCCCTACCATCGGCATCCACGCATCCTATGGGGGCACCCCGGGGGTGCCCCGTAGCAGTTGGGAGGATGGACCGTGGAAACCCGTGAGCATTCATGGCTTCCCATTCCGATCACGGTGAGCCTCATTACCCTGGGATGGGTGATGGTCCGGCTCATCCCTTCGGAAGGTCCGGAGATCGCCTTTCAGATCCTGGGATCCCCTCTGGGGTTCCGATGGACCCCGACCTTCTGGATCGGGATCTTCAGCGCGGCCCTGGCGGCCACCGGAACGGAATCGCTGCTTCAGCTCCACCCGCGTTTCCGGGAGGAGGCACCCTGGCGTCAAATCGGCCGCGTGATCACCCCCATGTGGGTGGCCGTGGGCGGGCTGACGTTCACGTTGCAGCTCCCGCCCAGCCCGATCTGGTTAATCGGCCTGGGGCTGGGCGGATTGGCGTTAACCCTGGCGATGCTGGGTGAACGTTATCGCCTGGAGGCCACAGGGGTTTCAAAGCTGGTGATCCCCCTCCTGACCCAGGCCCTGATCTATCTGGTCACCCTGGCGGCCATGGTGTGGATCTTCCGGATGGGGCTCCGGACGCTGGTGTTGATGCTGATCAGCGGGATCCTGGCCTCCGGCCTCGCCCTGGCCCGTCTGGTCGAAGCGGAGATCCCGGAGCGTCGGCGATGGCTATATGCGGCCCTCATTGGGTGGAGCATGGCAACGGTCGCGGCTGCTTTCCGTTACTGGACCCTATCCCCGGTTACCCTGGGGCTATGGTGGATGATCCTGCTTTATGAGCTGGTGGAGATGAGCCTCTGGCATCTCCAGGGGCGGGCTCTTTCCCCCCGGGTGGCTGTGGAGTTTGGAAGCCTCGGCTTCCTGATCGCCCTCCTCGCCCGGTGGGTGGCGGGATGAGGGGGCGTTCCTCCTCGCAGGACAACTGCGATCAGTTGTCCTACCAGGCGTCACTCATAAAACGCCGCATGGATGCGCCGGACGGCTTCCTCCGCCTCGCTCTCCGCCACCACGAGAGAGAGGTTGTATTCTGAGGACCCCTGGGCGATGGAGAGGACGTTGATGCGACCATTCCCCAGGGCGTTGAAGACCCGCGCCGCGATCCCGGGCGTCGCCCGCAGCCCCGCCCCGACCACGGCGATGACTGCCACCCGATCCATCGCCCAGATGTCCTCGATGTCTCGCCGGGCCATCTCCCGCTCGAACGCTTTCCGCAACGCCCGAACCACCTGGGCTGCCGCCGGGGAGGGAATGACGAAGCATATGTTCTGTTCCGAGGACGACTGGGAGATCATCAGGATGCTGACCCCCAATTCCGCCACTGTGGCGAAGGTCCTTGCCGCCACTCCCGGCACCCCCAGCATCCCCCGGCCCTCCACCGTGACCAGGCTCAGGTTCTTGATCAGCGTCACTGCCTTCACCCGGCCGTTGCCCCGGGGCTCCGGGACGATCCAGGTGCCCGGATGTTGCGGGTTCATCGTGTTGAGGATGCGCACCGGGATCCGCCGGTCGATACACGGAAGCAGGGTGCGGGGATGGAGAACTTTCGCCCCAAAGTAAGCCATCTCAGCCGCCTCAATGTAAGAGAGCTCCGGGATGGTGCGGGCGTTCGGCACGATCTTCGGATCCGCGCTCATCACGCCATCCACATCCGTCCAGATCCACACGGCCTCCGCGTCCAGCGCGTAACCCAGGATGGTGGCGGAGAAATC
>JAUQQB010000106.1 GCA_030550075.1 Chloroflexota bacterium
CGATCCAGCTGCTGATCCGTGGAGAGCCTCAAGGACCATTGCACGGAATGGCCCGGCTCGACGGCCTCCTGCGTCCAGCCCACCCCACGCAGCTCGATCCCATTGGTCCATTGGGCTCCGAAACCCATCCATCGGACCACAGGGACCTTACGGACCAGATGGAACACGCTGGCCCTGTATTCAGGGATCGCGTGGGGAAACTCTGCCTGGAAATCGATCAGATGAGTGGCCTGAAGGTCCCGAAGCCAGCCTTCCCAATCCGCTCGATAAATGGTAACCCCAATGAACCAGAGAGAAGGGAAGCGATCCATTACCCGAGTGCGCTGCGACAAATCGGACCATTCATAGTTTAAGAAACCGGATGGCCCGGCCCCCAGCACGTGCCAGCGGGCCTGGACCAGCACGGGCTCTGAAGCAGCCATGGGCTCGATCGCCGGTTCGATCTCCAAACCCAGAATGGGAGCCGTCAGCATTGGAAAGCTGACCATCCCGATCAGGTTGGGCAGGATCCAGAGGAAGAAAGCCCATTTCCATCGGGCCCGGAGCATGATGGCCGCGATGAGCGTTAGCAGCGGGACCACGGACATGGCGAAGTAACGGGCAGCGAAGAAGGGCCAGCGAAGGGTCAGCAGGGCGCCAACTCCCGGGGGAAGCAGGGCCACCGCCACCCGGTCGCCCCAACCCTGAAGCCTTCCGGATCGGCGAGGGACCAGAAGGGAAAACCCGAGGAGCGCCCCCGCCGCCAGGGCAACGGCCTGCGCCAGCCGCCCATCGGCCAGGGGGCCGACCAGGAGGTTGGCCCAGAGGTGCTCCAGGACGGCCCAGGGCATTGGGCGCACCGGAATGGCCGAGAGTTGTCGAACCGTATGCTCCAGACTGCCTGCATAAGCCTGAGCGAGCCACCCGCCGAAGGCGGCCATGAACGGGAGGGAGGCCAGGGCGCTCTCGATCCATCCCCGGGGCCGGCGGATCATCAGGATCAACCACTGGGCCCCGATCAAGAGGAGCCCATAATAATGGGTGAACATCAGCGCCCCCTGGGTCAGCACCCAGGCGCTCCACAGAGCCGCTGTGGGACGCCGCAGCAGGCGGAACCACAGGAAGGTCAGCAGCGCCCCCAGGGTCACCACCAGCCCATACATTCGAATCAGGATCAACAGAAATAGAAAAAACGGGTTCAGCATCAAGGCGGCCACGAGGGCCAGGCCCAGCCGGTGGCCGCCCCACTGACGCCCGACCTGGAAAGCCAGCGGAAGGGTGGGCAGCCCCAGCAGGACCGAAAAAAACCGATAAGCCCACGGTGTATCGAAGCCCCCGATCTCCCGCCAGCCCTTCACCAGCCAGTAATACAGCGGCGGATGGCTATCCCGCATGAGATTGCGGGCGACCTCCACCCAGCCATAGGAACTGACCTGCCAGAGGACATGCTTCTCATCGAACAGCGCCAGGTCCCGGGGCATCAGAGCCAGCGCGACCCAGAAGGCCGCAGCGGTGGCGAGGACCACTCCGATCCGAACTCCCAGGGAGCGCCCCCGCTTTGTCTTAACGATCAAACCGATTGAGAAAGAGCCACCCATAATTCCACCAGACGTCTCCTGGGAAAATCCAGACAGGACGCCGACTGAGCTGATGACCCTCATACAGAACCTCCACCCAACCCAGGGCGGGGCGTCCACCCGAAAGGGGTGGGCTAATCCAGAGCTCCGTCAACCATCCGGGACCCTGGATCCAGGCTTCCGGCATGGGGATAGCCCGCTCGAGCGGGATCTCCATCCCCTGGGCCCTCAAACGCACCTGCCAGCCGGAGGTCCTGGCCCCGAGCTCGCTTCGCCATTGCGTGCGCACTTGCAAATGCCAGCCCTGCGGACCCTCCACCATCCACACGACCGGCGGGATCAGCTCCACCGGCCCCGTGCGCACCGTCCCCATTCGCGGCGGAAGCATGGGAGAGCGAACCGTAATGATACCCAGCAAAAGAGAACCATCCCCTGATCCTCCCTCCAGCGGCACGCGGGGAAACCCCGGTGTGCCTGTTTCATACCATCCGATATAAAGACGATAGGCCCCAGCAGGCACGTTGAGAGGGATGAGCAGGCTTCGCCCGGTTGAGATCTCCCGACCCACAGCCCACTGATCCGTTGACGGATCCGGCTCGCTGTCCCAATTGGTCCAGAGCTGTCCCTTCTGATCCATCAGGTGCATGAACAGGGTCCACCTGCGATCCACTGGGCGATCCGCGGTGAACTGCAAAACCACCTGAAAGGATCCTCCGGCTTCCACTTCTCGCTGAACCCATCCAATTTTTCTCAACCGGATGCCATTTTCCCAGCGAACATCCATTTCCTCCCACATCGCCGGCGGCGCCTTGCGCACGAGGTGGAATACATCCGCGCGACGCTCCCGGACCGGATGATCGATCTCCAGATGGAAATCTATGAGATACGTCTGCTGGATCTGCTGTAGCCATCCCTCCCAGTTCCCGCGATAAAGGCTGACGCCGATGAACCAGAACGATGGGGCCCCTGAAACAACAGCTTCCCGTTGCCATGGATCGCTCCAATCATAGGCCCGGAAGATCGGATACTCCGGCCAGAGCGAATGCCACCAGGCCTGGATGAGAATGGGATCACGGCTCTGAGTCATGCTCAACCACCGGATCTCCCGTGTATCTCCCGCATCTGGACGTCCGATGAGCAGCGGCATCTGAACCAGGCCGATCAGGCCGATGCCCGGCAGGATCAGCCAGTAGGGGCAGGCCATTGTTCGGATCACCAACCATGTCAGGAATGGGATGAGAAGGAAGGCAAAATACCGGGCCCCGAAGAACGGCCAGCGAAGGACCAGCATAGATCCCATGAAGAGAGAGATCCAGACGGCAATGCCAAGCTCCTTCCACCCGGGAGACAGAGCGATCCCGCGAGCGCGCAACCATGACGCTCCCAGCAAGAGGCCCGCCGCTACGCTTACAGCCTGCGCAAATGACCCATCCGCCAGCGGCCCCACCAGAATGTTCGCCCAGAAGTGTCTGATGACCTCCCAGGGCATCGGACGAACCGGGATTGCCGACAGGTTACGAGTGGTGAAATCCACGGATCCTGCCCGCACTGCCATGGCGAACCATGCGGCAAAGGCAAGGAGAAAAACGGCGAAAAGAGACATCCCAATCTGCCATCCCCTCACACGGCGGATCAGAAGGATCAACATCTGGGTGCCAGCGAGCAAGGCGCTGTAATAATGGACGAAAAGCATCAACCCGCTCCCGAGACCCCACAGGGCCCAGCGCCCTGAGGAAGGACGTCGAAGCAATTGCAGCCAGATCCATGTCAGCAGAACCCCCGCGGTTATCACCAGGCTATACATTCGGATCAGAACCAGCTGGAACACATAGAACGGGTTTAACATCAGGAGGGCGATCAGGATCAATCCTCCCCGCAAACCACCCAGCATGGTTCCAAGCCGGAAAGCAAGAGGCAACGCCAGAAGACCCGTGAAGATTGAAAACGCTCGATAGGCCCATGGGCGATCGAAATGGCCGATATACTGCCACATTTTAATCAGCCAGTAATAGAGCGGGGGATGACTGTCCCGCATCACATTGCGGCCGATATCCAGAAGCCCATATGAACTGACCTGCCAGAGGACATGCTTTTCGTCCACATGAGCCAGCTCGGAAGGAGCAAGAGCAAGGGCCACCCAGAAGGTGACGAGCACAGACAGGAGAACGGCACTTTGTGTGGCCTGACGGGTTCGGGCTGAGTCCATTCTCCCTTGCCTCCAAGCCATTGCTTGTCAAGGCATACGATTCCAAAGGATCCAGCTGTAATTCCATGAATCCCTTCGACGCGATCGGGTCCAGGCTACGAGGCGAACATCTCCGTTGGGACACGCTACGTAAAGCTCGCGAGTTTCGCTTTGAGGAGGGAGCTCTCCCTGATAGGTCCAGCGGCTCCTGCTTCCCGTTGGATATTCGACATCGGGATGGGGCGGGAGAATCCGCTGGAGAGGGAAAACACCCTCTTCCGTCTTCACGACAATTGTGGGAGGGGATCCTTTGCCTCCCAGGTTGCTTATGGTCAGGCTCGCCAGAAGCCGATCTGGATGCCCCGGCTCCGCGAAAATGTGGGGGCCCTCCTGGCGATATGCGCTCAGGCGAGAGATGGATATTTCCTCCATACGGAATCCCCCACAACGTTGTCCCCACGGGCGGCCCGGAAAGGACCGGCGGGGCTGTAAAGAGATCTCCCCTAATAAAGCCGTGTCCGCCCCTTCGACCGTGCGCAGGCGCGGCCATCCACCGGACCCGGTTGGATACCAGCCCGCGGTCACCCGGTAGACGCCGGCCGGGAGCCACGGTGGGACCTCCAGGGCGCGCCAGAGGGTGATCGGGGCTCCGGGCTCGAGGGCAGGGGTCGGAACCGGAGGCTCCGCGTCGCTCCCGGTGATCCAGCGGCCGGCGGGATCCAGCAGGTGGACGAAGAGGGTATAAGACTGGGAGATCCGCTCTGAAGCCCGGATTTGCAGGCCCACCCGCAGGATCCCGGGCGGCCCATCCCGATCCAGGGCGGCCGCTTCCACGATCAACCCGCTCTCGAAGCGCGCGCCAATCGGCCGCCATATCGGCGTCTCCACCGACGGCACATACCGGATGAGGGCCGCATCCGCCGGGGGCGGCCATTGCTGGATTTCCTCTCGGATCCAATCGGCCAAGGCTTCCTCCACCGGCGCCCAGTTCCCTCGATATGCCGGGACGCCGAGGAACCAGACCACCGGTCGATCGCGCAGGGCCGCCTGCCATTGGGCCTCCTCGTTCAGGTCGAACAACCGCCACGGAAGGTCCGGCCCATGCATCAGCAGCGCCTGATAATGCCATGGCCCCTGGGCGATCACCACATCCCCGGGGGCGGCGCGCTCCCGGAGGAAAACCGCCAGTTCCGTATACCAGGGATTATTCTCCGGCAATTGCGCATACGCCATCATCGTCCGGGAAAGCCCGATCAACCCGATCAGCCCGGCCAGCCCCGGAAAGGCGGCGCGCAGCCCACGGGGCGCTCGAGCCGGAAGGAGGGCCACTCCCAGCCATAGGGCGGGAAGGGCCACCACCGCATATCGGGCCGCAAAGAAGTTGTAACGCCATCCGCCGATCAGGAAGCCGGCCATGGGAACTGCGATCCCCAGGAAAAGCCATCCCGGGATGGAACGTCCCCGGCGCGCCGCCCATCCGGGGGCACTCAGGAGGAGCGCCCCGAACGTGCTGCCGGCCACGAGGGCAAACCGGGCATCCGCCGCCCATCCGCTCCACAGCGTGAGCCACAGGTTCAAAAGCATCTCCAGCGGCCCCGGATGGATCCCAGGGCTGCCCTGGTGGCGGATCACAATGGCGATGGCCGGGTGGAGCGCGACAGCGGACCAGATCGCGGCGGCAAGCCCCGGGATCCCGACGCCCAGGGCGGCGGAGATCCAGCGGGCTCGCTCGTGGGGACGACGCAGCAACCAGAGGGTTGTGGCGGCGATGAGAAAGGCACCATAGTAGAACGTGAAAAACAGGCAGAGTCCGCTCAACCCCCAGAGGAGCGCGCGGCCGGGCGTCGGGCGCCGATCCGCCCGCACGGCCAGATAGAGGGTCAGCGCGGTCAGCATCAGCGTCAGGCCATAGGCTCGAAGGAACAGCATCGCGTTCAGCGCAAACGGGTTGAAGGCGATGAGCATCCCCGCAAGCCTCTCCGCATAGGGATCCCCCAGCGCGCGGGCCAGCCGGAACATGAGGGGATAAAACAGGAAAGCCGGGATCAGGCTGGCAAAATACAGCATGGGGATCGTTCGGAACGGCGGGATCCGCTGGATCCCCCAGAGGAGGATCGGGTAAAGGGGAGGCTGGCCGTCCAGGCGGATCTCCGTAGCGACCAACCCAGGGAGATCGTGGGTGCGAATCGCCCAGACCACATACGCCTCATCGTTATGCGCCAATGAGGGCCGCCAGAGGGCCAGGGCCAGCATCCAGGCGATCAGGAGCGATCCCACGGCGAGCCATTTAGAGCGATTCATCTCCTGCGGATCCTCCTATCTGGTCGATCCCCGGAATCCTCGGAGGGCCATGATTCCCAGCGAACAGAGAATGAAAAGGGTGATCCCACTGATAAGCGCTCCCACATAGAAGCTCCACGGTCGATAACGGAAAACCACCTCGCTCTCCCCAGCTGGCAACGGCACAGCCATCAGGATGACATTCGCTCGCACCAGCGGAGCCGCCCGGCCGTTGACGGAAACCTCCCACCCCGGATACCAGGGATCCCGGGTGATCAGGAGCCCGGGCTGTTCCAGGCGGACCCGATAGCGGCTCTCCATAGCGGTCCGGGCGAGAAGCTGTATCTGATCAGTCAGGGGGAGCTGTTCACCGCCCGGCCATATCACCGGATCCATGGTGATCGCCTCTTCCAGTGGCCGGAAGGCCGGATCCCGAAGCGCAGTCAGGGCCTCCTCAAGCGTGGCGACCGGACGCACCTTCCGGACAACCCAGGCCCAGGGCAAGGGGGGATCCAGCCGGAAGACGCGGGTCTCCTCCTGGCCCTGGGGAATCCGATCCAGCAGCACGGCTGTCCGTCCCAGGGCGGACATATCGGGAAGATCTCGCCCCCAGGTCACCACATAACGGACCCCCAGCAGCCACCACTGGAGGGGTTCAGGGGTTACTTTCAAAAAACGAAAATAGGGCTCTGGCTGAATTGAGGTTGACCCATCGATGTCCTCCAGGCCGAACCAGCATCCGATGTGATCCGGCATGCGCCACTCATCATAGAAACGGAAGGGCCGCTCCGCTTCCACCAGCATCCGCTGAATGGCAGGGTGCTCCGGGTAGATGGGCGAGGGAGGCATCGCATCGAGCCAGCGGTTGAAAGCGGCAAGGTTGAGGGCGGTGAGAACAACCCCACCCAGGCTCAATCCCCGACGATCCCGCCATCCGGAGGTCCGCGCTGCCCACCACGCCCAGGCCCCCAGAGCCATCAATAAGCTCAACCCCACCTCTTGAGGGAGCCGACGGTGATCGCTGGGATCGATTCCCTGGCGGGCCAGGAAGGTGACGATGGGCAACGCCAGGCCCAAACCCAGGGCGAGAAGGCCTGAGGCACGTCGCAGGCGGAACGCGACCCTTCGTCGGGAGCGGGGGATCCCCTGCATGAGCGCAGCCAACCCGTGGGCTGCCAGCGCGGCCAGGGCGAAAGATACCCACAGGGCATGTCGCTCCTGGCTACGGGTGGTGGGATAAAAAGGGAAAATCTGGAAAGCGATTTCATATAAAGGGAAGTTGGCGCCGAAGGAGAGCAACAGCCCCAGCAATCCGATTCCGACCCAGAGGCGTGCGGTGCGCCAGCGCAAGGTCGCACCCGCGATGGCAAGCGTTAAAGGCAGAAAACCCACATAAAGAGGATGCCAGTGGCTGACCAGACCAGGCTGGATCAGCTGGATCATGTCCTGAACGGGGAATCCGCTCCCGGACTCAGCGAAGGACAGGCGCGCACGAGTGGAGTGACGCGCAAATTCAAGAGCAGGCACGAATTGAATAGCAGTCACCCCAAAAGCGATCAGTCCCAACAGACCGAACCGTTTCACCCCCTCCACCCATGGAAGGCGGACCTGCCAGCTTCGCACGATATAGAAAATCGTTCCCAGCAACCAGACAAGGGCATAGATCTGAGGTTGGCCAGCCAGAATGGGAAGAATCCCTCCCAGAGCAGCCAGCGCGAAGGCGTGGGGACGCAGGCCTTTTGTTAATTGGTTCAGTCCCAGCAGGAACAGGGGAAGCCAGGTGGATCCCTCAACAATAGCCACTTGCAAGATGGGGTATCCCGTTAAATAGCCGCCGAATCCAAAGACAGTGGCGCCCAGCAGAGCCCCCCAATGGCTCCTTGTCTCCTGCCGCAAAAAGATGTAAGTCAATATGGCAGTGATCCACAGATGTAGGAGCGATTCCAGGTGAAAAAGATCCGGGAAGACATGAGGGCTGCCGATCAGAAGGGCGGGCAGGACCGTGAGCCATGTGCCTGGATAGAAAAAGGCAGATTGGGCATAGGCCTGGAAGGGAAATCCGCTGAACAGGCAGCGAACCCACAACGGAAGTGTGCCTTGTTTCAGACCATGAAGAAGGATGTCCCGAAAGACGAAGTAATGATAAGTGAAATCCCCCGTCGCCAGCATCAGGCGATCAGAGAGGATCGGTGTGAAATACCGCCAGGTGAAGAGCCACCAGATCACTGTGAGCATAAGCAGTGCGACGCCGGTTGTGCGCCACTGAACACCGGGAACCTTTTTGATCACGCCTCGATCTCCTCTTTCATCTTTGTTGAAAGGAAAAAGACCATCTGTTCTTGGTGATCAGGCCAGCATCTCAAACCTCAAACTCATTAGGAGTTACACGGTTGATCTCCTTG
>JAUQQB010000107.1 GCA_030550075.1 Chloroflexota bacterium
CGTCGTGCCCGTTCTTTTTGCGAACGCCCAGAACGGGCGCTTCGCTTTGAGGGCCTCGTCCTCCAAAGCCCCACAGAAGGTGTGCGGGGCTCCCCGCTCCAGAATCCTCTCCTCCCAGTTTGACAAATCGCCCTCCTTATGGCAACATAGAATCCCGGCATGGGCCGGGACTTCTTCAGGTTCTCCTCCCAGATTCGATCTCGAAGGCCCCATCGGATCCCATCCCCCGATGGGGCAGAGTGTGTGCTTTCCAGGCACCGGGTTGGCGAGCTCGCCCCCGGTGCTTTTTTATATCCCATTGCGAAAGGATCCCGCTCCCAGCCCTTGCCGGGTTTCGCCTTTCCCTCTTTTGCGCCTGCATGCACTGTGCCGGACTCTGGACATCAGGGTTGGGAGGTGAGAGCCGGCCAGAGGCACCTCCGGCGATTTCGATCGGTCCCCCACATCCATTCACTGGAGGAACCCGAATGAGCCTCGTTCGCCTGCCCGGCGCGGCGGATATCCATGTGCACCTGCGGGAACCCGGAGACACGCATAAAGAGGACTTCGCGAGCGGGACGGCGGCGGCGCTGGCCGGTGGGGTGGTCACGGTGCTGGCGATGCCCAACACCCGCCCGCCCCTCGTGGATCCCGCGACTTTCCAGGAGGCCATGCAGCAGGCTCAGGCGAAGGCGCGCTGCGAGGTGGGTCTCTTCGTCGGGGGCACGCCGGAGAACCCCGAGATCGCCGCGGCCCTCGCCCCGCGGGCGGCCGGGTTGAAGCTCTACCTGGATGAGACCTATGGCCCGCTACGGCTGGAGGCGCTGCCCGCCATCCTGCGCCATTTCCAGAGCTGGCCCGGCCCCCGCCCCATCGCCGTCCACGCGGAAGGGCGGACCGTGGCGATGGTGCTGGGACTGGTGGCTCTCTTCCGCCAGCCGGTTCACTTCTGCCACATCAGCCGCCGGGAGGAGATCCTCCTGATCCGTCGGGCGAAGGAGCGAGGGCTCCCGGTGACCTGCGAGGTCACGCCTCATCATCTGTTCCTAACAGAGGAAGATCTCCCCCGCCTCGGCCCGCTCGGCCACATGCGGCCGCCGCTGGCCACACGGGCCGATCAGGAAGCGCTCTGGGCGAACCTGCCGGTGATCGATGCGGTGGCGACCGACCATGCCCCGCATACCATCGAGGAAAAACAGAGCCCGCATCCCCCACCCGGGGTGCCGGGCCTGGAGACGATGCTGCCGCTGTTGCTCACCGCCGTCGCCGAAGGCCGCCTGTCCCTGGAGGAGGCCATCCGGCTCACCGCTACGGGACCGCGGCGAATCTATGGCCTCCTGGAGCCGCCGCAGACCTGGGTGGAGGTTGAGTGGGGAGGGCCGTGGACGCTCTCCCGGGAAGGGCTCTTCACCCGTTGCGGGTGGACCCCTTTCGAGGGAATGGCCGTGCGGGCGCGGGTGCGCCGCACCGTCCTGGGGGGCCGGGTGGTCTTCGAGGATGGCAAGATCCACGCGCCGCCAAGCTCCGGGCGCGTGCTGTTCGCCGGTTCGGATTCCTCCGGAAGATCTGCAGCGTAAGGGGCGGCGCACTTTGGCGCGCCGCCCCTTACGCAAGGAGAACAATCGGTTGGGGTAGAACAGGTTATCCTCAGCGGTCCACCCTGCTTCAAACTTCCTTATCCTGAGTCGGGAGGTGAACGATGGTGACACGTCCACGTCTGTTCCAGTTCGATGGCTCGATCCAGCGGGAGCCGGTCAACCCGCACAACGGCTTCTACATGCAGGATATCCTCTCGGTCTCCCAGTTCAATCGGGAGAACCTGGCCTATCTCTTCGATGTCGCCGAGGAGATGCGGGAGCTGGTCCGCCGGGTGGGCGCCTGTGACCTCCTCAAGGGCTACGTGATGGCCTGCGTCTTCTACGAGCCCAGCACCCGCACCAGCTCCTCATTCATCGCGGCGATGGAGCGCCTGGGCGGGAGCGTCATCCCGATCACCCAGGGCGTCCAGTTCTCCTCGGTGGCCAAGGGCGAATCCCTGGAGGATACGATCAAAACCCTGGAGCAGTATTCGGACGTGATCGTGCTGCGCCATCCCGAGGTGGGCGCGGCGAAGATCGCCGCCGAAGTGGCGGACGTGCCGGTGATCAACGCCGGCGACGGCATCGGGGAGCACCCCACCCAGGCGCTCCTGGATCTCTTCACTATCCAGGAGGAGCTGGGCTGCATCGATGGCCTCCACATCGCGATGGTCGGGGATCTCCGCTTCGGGCGCACGGTGCATTCCCTCACCAAGCTGCTCACGATGTATGACGTCCGTCTCTCCTTCGTGTCACCGGAGATCCTGCGCCTGCCCCTCGACCTGATGAATGAAGTGCGCGCGAAAGGGATCCCGGTGTATGAGACCTACGATGTGGCGGACGTGATCGGGGATGCGGATGTGCTCTACGTGACGCGGGTGCAGAAGGAGCGCTTCACCGACCTCAACGCCTATGAACAGGTGAAGAACTACTATGTAATCACGCCGGAGCTTATGAGGCGGGCCAAGGAACGGATGATCGTGATGCATCCACTGCCCCGTGTCGGGGAGATCGATCCGGCCGTGGATCGGGACCCGCGGGCGGCTTACTTCCGCCAGGTGGCCAACGGCCTCTACATCCGGATGGCCCTGCTGGCCGCCGTGCTGGGCAAGGCGTGAGGTGGGAGCAGACGATGGGATTCTTCGAACGCCTCCACGAGCGCACCCATGGAACCCGCCTGGGACTGTGCGTCGGGCTGGATCCGGTGCCCGCCCGCCTTCCGGCCTGGGCGCATCGGCACCCGGATCCGGTCTTCGCCTTCCTGCGCTGGATCATCGGGGCGACCGCGGAGGTCGCCGTGGCCTATAAGCCCAATCTGGCATTCTATCTGGCGCTGGGCCCCTCCGGCCTGGAGACCTTGCGCGCGGTCCGGTCGGCGATCCCCCCGGAGATTCCGGTGATCCTGGATGGGAAGTTCGGGGACATCGGATGGACGGCGGAAGCCTACGCGCAGTTCGCCTTCGACATCCTCCGCGCCGACGCGGTGACCCTGAACCCCTTCCTCGGACCGGAAGCATTGCGCCCATTCCTGGATCGTCAGGACCGGGGGATCTTCCTTTTGATCCGGACCTCGAACCCGGGCGCGGAGGCCGTGCAGGAGCTAGTGGCGGGAGGGGAGCCCCTCTATCAGGCCCTGGCCCGGCAGGCCCTCCGCTGGCCCGGAGGCGAGCGGATTGGCTTCGTGGTGGGCGCAACCGTGCCCCATGCGCTGGCCGCCCTGCGCCGCCTGGCTCCTGACCGCTGGTTCTTGATCCCCGGGATCGGCCCCCAGGGAGGCGATCCGGCGGCGGTGATCGCCCTGGCCGGTCCTCCCGCCCTGATCGCTGCTTCCCGCGAGATCCTGGAAGCGTCCGATCCCGGTGGGGCCGCCCGATCCCTTCTGGAGCGCGCTCGCGGGAGCGCGGCGGAGCCGTCGCCAGCGGCCTCCGCCCGCCTCCTGGCCCGGTGGCTGTATGAAACCGGCTGCATTCGCTTCGGGGATTTCGTTCTCAAATCCGGGCAGCGCTCGCCCATCTACCTGGATCTGCGGCGGCTGGTGACATTCCCCCAAACCCTGGAGGCCATCGCGGGCCTCTACGCCGCCCTTCTGGAGGGGCTGGCTTTCGACCGGCTGGCGGCGCTTCCCTACGCGGCCCTTCCGATTGGAACGGCGGTTGCCCTTCGAACCGGCCGTCCGCTGATCTATCCGCGGAAGGAGACGAAGAGCTACGGCACCGCCCAGCGGATCGAAGGTGACTTCCGGCCTGGGGAGACTGTGGTGGTCCTGGATGACGTGCTGACCACAGGGGCCAGCAAGCGGGAGGCCATCCAGGTCCTGGAGGAAGCAGGACTGCGCGTCACCGATATCGTAGTCCTGGTGGATCGGGAGCAAGGGGGGCGACAGGAACTGGAGGCCGCTAACTACCGGGTCCACGCCGTGGTCACGCTGACGGATCTGCTGGAAGCCCTGGCAGCGGAGGGATGGATCTCCGGGGAGGAGCGCGATCGCATCCGGGCGGAAATCGCCGGGGGGTCGCTCTCAGGCAACGCAGAATAAGCAAGCAGGGCCAGAAGGCGCTCACCGAACCTGATCCGGTCTGAGGAGGAAGCGGTGGGCTCAGAACTTTCTCATGAAGGGTGGGAATCTGGGGTAGACCTGTCGTGCGAGATCGCGGGCGTTCATCTTTCAAACCCTCTCGTGCTGGCCTCCGGGATCCTGGGCACGAGCGCGGCGCTGATGGCGCGCATGGCCCGGCTGGGGGCCGGGGCGATCACCGCCAAGTCGGCCACGCGGCTCCCACGGGCCGGACATCCCAGCCCGATCCTGCTGGATTGGGGGCACGGGTTGATCAACGCGGTGGGCCTCACCAACCCGGGCGCCGAGGGGATGGCGGCGATCCTCCGGGAGGCCCGGACGGAACTGGCCGCCATGGGTGTCCCGCTCATCGCCAGCGTCTTCGCCGCCAGCGTGGAGGAGTTCGTGGAGGTCGCCCGCATCCTGGCGACGGCGGAACCCGACATGATCGAGCTCAACCTCTCGTGCCCGAACGTGGCCGCCGAATACGGCGAGATCTTCGCCGCCAGCCCGAAGGCGACCGCGGAGGCCGTGGCGGCGGTGAAGCGCGCCGTGCCCTGCCCGGTCCTTGCGAAGCTCGCCCCCAATGTGCCCGATATCGGCCGGATCGCCCGCGCCGCTGAGGAAGCGGGAGCGGACGCCATCACAGCGATCAACACCATGCCGGGGATGGTGATCGATATTGAATCCGGGCGCCCGATCCTGAGCAACCGAGAGGGCGGACTCTCCGGACCCGCCCTGAAGCCCATCGCGATCCGCTGCGTTTACGAGATCGCCCGCGCGGTGCGCATCCCGATCATCGGCACCGGAGGGGTCCTCACCGGTGAGGACGCCATCGAGATGATTATGGCGGGGGCGACAGCGGTGGGCGTGGGCTCGGCGGTCGCCTACCGGGGCGTGGACGTCTTCCAGGCCATCCGCCAGGAGATGGAAACGTGGCTGGCGGCTCACGGCTACCGGTGCCTGCAGGAGATCCGCGGTCGGGCGCATCGGGAATGATCGGGGCAATCCGGGATAAAATAATTAGGAGTTACGCCGTTGACCCTGTTCCCTGGGGTTTTTGGGCTGGGCCGGGCGTCAAAGGTGCCCGGCCCAGCCCAAAAAGAGACTTTCCCACGATCCTCTGGCCGCGGAGAGAGGGCGGAAAAATGGATAGCCTGGAAGATGGAGGTGAAACCGTGGAGGAGCATGGAATCCTGCAACCGGAAACGACGGGCGAGACACCGGCTTCCTCAGCGCCTCAGGAGACAACCGTCGCGGAAGCCGAGGTCTCGCTGGCGGAGCAGGTAGAGGCATTGAAAAAGGAGCTGGAGGCAGCCCGCGCGCAGGCCCAGGAATACCTGGAAGGCTGGCAGCGGGAGCGAGCCGCCTTCGCGAACTATCGCAAGCGGGTGGAGGCCGAACGGGCTCAGTTCGCCGCCGAGGCAACAGCGCTGTTCATCCGCAAGATCCTGCCGATCATGGACGATCTTGAACGGGCCCTGCAGACCCTTCCGGACAACCTGCGCCATCTGACCTGGGTGGAAGGGGTGGCGTTGATTTACCGCAAGCTGCAACTGGCTCTGGAATCGGAAGGGGTTCAACCGATTGAGGTGAAACCCGGTGACCTCTTCGACCCATTGCTTCATGAGGCGGTGCTCTATGAGCCCGTGGAGGGCTTCGAGGACGGCCAGATCGCGGAAGCGCTACAGAAAGGTTATAGGCTGGGCGAACGAGTGCTGCGCCCCACCCTGGTGAAGGTGGCCCGCAAGGTCGAACCTGCGCCCCAGACCCCCACGGATGAGTCGGGTGGGGAGGCGAGCACATAAAGACGCCTTCCCCAGGAAGGTGGTGAGGGGCGACTTCACCACCCGCCCCCGCCCCAGCCTTATCGATCTTCCTCACCACGCTGCTTTGTAGCACGGGGAGACAGGTTCGGTGGGAGGAGCGAGCTCAAAAGCGCTGGCAAGGCTCGCCAGGATTTCAAGAAAGATTGTGAGGTTCCATGAGCGCATCCCGCAAAGACTACTACGAGATCCTCGGCGTCCCGCGCAATGCCACGCTGGAGGAGATCAAGCAAGCCTACCGTCGGCTGGCTCGTCAATATCATCCAGATGTGAATAAGTCCCCCGACGCCGAGGAGAAGTTCAAAGAGATCAATGAAGCATACGCCATTCTCTCTGATGAGGAGAAGCGGCGCATTTACGACATGTATGGCCACGCCGGCCTAGAGGGTCGGGGGTTCCGCCCGGAGCCAGCGGATTTCACGGATTTGTTCGCCGACCTGTTTGAGGATCTCTTCGGCTTCGGGCCGCGGGTCCGGACGCGTCGAGCCCCCCGGCGCGGGGCTGATCTGCAGACCGAGGTCACGTTGACCTTCGAAGAGGCCGCCCTGGGGGCCGAGAAGGACATCGAAGTGATGCGCAACGAGCCCTGCCCCCGCTGCCGGGGATCCGGCGCGGAGCCCGGGACGGGACCCACGCGCTGCCCCACCTGTGGAGGGTTGGGGGAGGTCCGGCGGGTCAGCCAGTCGTTCCTGGGCTCTTTTGTCCAGGTCACCACGTGTCCGACCTGCCAGGGGGTCGGCGAAGTGATCTCCTCCCCGTGCCGGGAGTGTGGCGGGGAGGGGCGGGTGCTTACCCGTCGGCGGATCGCGGTGCGCATCCCGGCGGGGGTGGACGATGGGATGCAGATCCGACTGCCGGGCGAGGGGGAGCCCGGGGAAAACGGCGGGCCGCCGGGCAACCTCTACGTCCAGGTCAAAGTTCAGCCTCATCCCTACTTCCGCCGTCGGGGGGATGACCTGATCGTCCAGGTCACGGTGAACGTCGCCCAGGCCGCCCTGGGGGATCGAATCCGGGTGCCCACCCTGGAGGGGGAGGAAACGGTGGAGATCCCGCCGGGCACCCAGCCAGGCCATGTAATTCGCCTGCGCGGCCGGGGCATCTCCCACCTGCGCCGCAATGGGCGAGGGGACTTGCTGGTCGTGGTCCAGGTGGAGATCCCCACGCGCCTGACGGCGGAGCAACGAAAACTCTTCCAGGAACTGGCCCACACCCTGCCGACCGGTGGGGTGCAGAAACCCGAGAAGGGCTTTCTGGATCGGCTCAAGGAGCTCCTGGGAGGGTGAGATCCTCTTCCCTGCGGCCTTTCGGTCGCGGGGAGGAGGTAAAGTTTATTTTTCAAGCCAGGAAGGTGCCTTCGGCATCCGTCCCAGCCCATATATTTTGAAGTCTTCGAGATACCTGGAGGCAAGCTTTATGGCGCTGGATCGTTCGGCAGTGCGCGCCTGGATTGCTGGACAGCGAGCCGCGGAGGAGCGGCTGCTCCACGAGAGGGTTCGTTTCCTGCTCCACCTGTCCCCGGAGCGCTCCCTGCAAATCTATCTGGGATTCTGGGCGCTCCGGCCCTCCTGGCCATCCACTCAGCCCTCGCCTCTCCTCTGGTCTATGCGAGAGGCCATCGCCCGTCTGAAACAAAGCGATCCAGGAACACCCGGATGAACCCTCTTCGTGCAGCAGCTGAGATTGGGCATTTTCTGGAGGAGCGAGGAATCCCCTATATGATCATCGGTGGGCTCGCCCTTCAATACTGGGGGGAACCGCGCCTTACGCGCGATGTAGATCTCACGATACGGGTTGATCCGGATCAGATGCCGGAGCTCGTGCAGGATATCCTGAAAGCTTTTTCTCCACGTATTCCAGATGCGGAAGCATTTGCTCTCCGTCATCGAGTCTTGCTGATCCAGAGCTCCGAAGGCGTTCCCATTGATCTTGCGATGGGTATTCCCGGTTATGAAGAGGAGGCCCTTCAACGCTCTGTCTGGATCGAATTTCCGGAGATCGGAAGGTTACGGATGATCGCGCCAGAGGATCTGATCATTCACAAATGCGTTGCAGGACGTCCGCGAGATGTAGAAGATGTCATTGGGATCCTGATCCGGCAGCGACTTCGGGTAGATATAAGCTGGATTCGCCGCTGGCTCGCCGCTTTTAGAGAAGTTGTGGATTCCCATGATCCACTGGCTCTTTTCGAAGAGGCCCTTTCCAAAGCGCACCGCGCCTCCGAAGGCGAATCCTAGCGAACACCACCCTCTGCTCCCCACGGCCGGAGGAAGAATCCGGGGGTGACAGTATGCGGCCGCTCAGGGCCGCCGCACACCGTCGTCTCCCTTTATCTGTTGAAGGGAGCGAAGTCGCAACGCCAGCATCCAGCCAAACCGGTAGTTGGTAGTGCTTTGTCCATTTTTAAATTTGGGGTGTTTAGGGGCTGGGTCGGGGGCCTTTGACCCCCG
>JAUQQB010000108.1 GCA_030550075.1 Chloroflexota bacterium
GCTAACGCCCGGGGCGGGCGAAGTAGCTTAAGGCGAGGCGGATTTTCTCCTCCAGAGGCAAGTTGGGATCCGGCGGCACGTGGGCCAGGGCAGCCTGAGCCTCGACCGCGCTGTAGCCCAGCGCCGTAAGCGCCGCGATGATCTCCGTGTCGTCCGCCCGGGAAATGGAAACCCCGGGCACCGGCACCGTGCCGATCCGATCCTTTAGATGAAGGATAATGGCCCGCGCGGTCTTGGGGCCAATGCCGGGCACCCGGCGGAGGACGTCCACCTGCTCCTGCGCGATGGCCGCCCGTAGGGTGGGGGCGGAAAGGCCCAGCAACGCGAGGGCAGCCCGCGGCCCCACGCCGTTCACCGTGAGCAGTTGTTCGAAGAGCTCCCGCTCATCCTCATCGGCGAACCCATAAAGGGTGAAGACCAGCCCATGGCCCTCCATACGGGCCATTAAAGTCGTATGCAACGCGATGGGCTCTCCCATGCGCGCTCGGGCCAGCACGCTGGGGGGGACATAGGCCTGGATGATCCACCCGCTCAGATCTAATCGGATCCAGTCTTTCCCGATGGCCTCAACGATCCCACGCACCTGAACCAGCATCGCTCCCCTTCCTGATCGAAAAACGATCGGATGAACTCCCGATTTATTCCCTTTCCCCCTCCAGGGGGGTTGGGGAGAAAAGCGAAGCGGACCGCCGAAAGCGGCCTGCCCCACCCCTCAAATCCACCGACCCTTCAGATTATCGGGAGGGGGCTTGACCCACACAAGTCTCTCTCGAATCAACATGTGATCTGCGGGAATTCCCAAAGGAGCCAAAATGGGAAGCCCAGTTTCCTTTGACCTATCTATGGGACGTTGAGAGGAAGCAGGACCGCCTTGGGCAATTTTCTTGATCCCTAAAGATCCTCTCTCAGAATCTCCCACGCGGGAAGCCCAGCGAGCTCGACGGCCGGTGGCCATGGCCGGGCATGCAACGGCGCGGGAAGCGCCGCATAGGCGGGATCCGTGATCAGCCATAGGCCTGCCGGAAGCAGGTATGCCAGCCGGAGGGCTTCCTCAACGGCCTCGCCGAACATCGCCCCTGCAGCCAGCCCGGGGCTCTCCAGCCAGCCCACGGATACAGATCCGATGTGGAGCACCGCTCTCCATGGAATGGCCCCACCGTTCGCGCGCCGAAGGGCGTCGAGCGCCCGAGCCACGCTGGGAAATAGGGCCAGTAGGCTCCCATCCGGAATAGGCAGGAGGAGACCATTTTCCTGCCGAAGGCCCCAGGTCCAGCGAGCCCACTCGGGGAGCAGATGTGGCAAACCCCTGGAATTGGATGGGCGCAGAACGAGGATCCCGGCAGATGGATAACGACCATGGGCCGGGAGAGATGGGCGAAAAGCCGCGAGCCAGCGGAACCCGGCGCGCAGCGCAACCAGACGTTCGGCCACGGCGATCCGGGCCAGGAGCTCCTGGGGAGCATAGGGCTTCGTCACATAATCGTCCGCCCCTGCCAGAAGGGCTTCGGCAATATGATCCGGGTCAGTGCGTCCGGAGACCACCAAGATGGTCGGGTTCCAGCCAAAGGAACGAGCGCGGAGCTCCCTCAGCCAGGCCAGGCCATCCCCATCAGGGAGGTTCAAGTCCAGGACAATCACTGTAGGGCGCAGCTCCGCCAGGCGTTGGCGAGCAGTTCGAAGATCCGGAGCCACCACCGCCGGGCGGCGGCTCCAGCTCAACAACTCATAAAGTGCCTGCGCCTCAGCAGGCTGATCCTCGACGATCAGAACTGGGCCGATCATGCAGATCCTCGCGCGACGCGGAGTGCTTTGTCCCGTTATGAACGGGGGATTGGGGGATCGGGATCCGCAAGGAAGGTGGAGGGTCCTTTCCCCCAAATATTCTTCAGCAGTTCAGGCAGGGGGGCCTTCAGTTCCCTGCTCGAACCCCTGAAAACTCCCCCCCAAACGGACAAGACAGGCATCCTGGGTGGGGATTCCGGAGTCGCTAAAGGATCGCTGACAGGCGGGCGTGGTTGAGATGGCAGATGGCGACCGCGAGGGCATCCGCCACGTCATCGGGACGGGGGACCTCGGGCAGGCGCAGGAGCATACGGACCATGGTCTGGATCTGGGCTTTGGGAGCGCTCCCGTATCCGACCAGCGCCTGCTTGACATCGGCTGGCGTGTATTCATAGACCGGGATCTCCGCCTGGGCCAGCGCCAGCAGCGTCACACCGCGCGCCTGGCCCACGGCGAAGGCGGTGGTCACATTGCGCCCGAAAAAAACCCGCTCGATGGCAGCGACGTCCGGGCGGTAGCTTTGAATCAGCGAGCAAATGGCGTCGTAAAGCTGACGGAGGCGAAGAGGAAGCGGATCCCCCGCCGGCGTCCGGATGTCCCCATAGACCAGGGCTTCAAGATCCCCTTCCCGGTCCTCCACCAGGCCGTAGCCGGTGATGGCGATCCCCGGATCGATCCCGAGCACCCGCATCAGGCAGCCTGAGCCTCATATTTGCGAATTAGCTCATCGGAGATCTCCAGGTTCGAATACACCTGCTGCACGTCGTCCAGCTCCTCCAGCGCGTCCACCAGCGACATCACCGACATGGTGGCGTGGTCGTCCAGGGTGACCCGCGTCTTGGGCCGCATGGTCAGCTCGGCGTTGTCGATGGTCAGGCCGGTCTGCAGCAGGCTTTGACGGACCGCCTGGAGGTCCTCCGGCGCCGTGTAGATCTCCACCAGGTCATCGCTGATCTCCACATCCTCTGCTCCAGCTTCGATGGCGAGCTCGAAGATCTTCTCCGGGTCCTGGCCATCAGGCCGGATCGCGATATAGCCCTTCTTCTCAAAGTTCCACATCACGGCGCCGGATTCCGCGAGGCTGCCGCCGTGGCGGGAGAAGGTGCGGCGGAGCTCCGCTACTGTCCGGTTCCGGTTATCGGTCAGCACCCGCACGATGATGGCTACCCCATGGGGTCCATAGCCCTCGTAAAGCAGTTCCTCAAATTGTTCTGCGCCCTTCTCCAAACCCGCCCCGCGTCGGATCGCCCGCTCGATGTTGTCCTTCGGCATATTGGCTGCCCGTGCCCGCTCGATTGCCAACCGTAGGCGCATGTTCATCTCAGGATCCGGCCCCCCCTCCCGGGCCGCGACGATCAGCTCGCGGGTCAGGCGGCTGAAGAGCTGCCCTCGCTTGGCATCCATCGCCGCCTTGCGGTGTTTAATGTTCGCCCATTTGCTGTGTCCGGCCATCAGGGTTTCCTCCTTCAATGGAAGTCTGCGCGATCTCCTCCATCGCAATTCTATCATAATGTATCTTCAAGGCCTCTTGCGATATCCTTGACGTTTCCCCTTACCCGTGTATAATAGCCTCCAAGGCCGGATGGAACTGCGGATGGGTGACGGGAAGTCCGGTGGGAAACCGGCGCTGCCCCGCAGCGGTAACCGGGGACGAAAGCCGCTGAGTGCGGCCTCCCCTGAGGGCTGCACGACCCGCCACTGGGGGAAAGCCCCCTGGGAAGGCGCGGCGAGTAGGACGATCCGGAAGCCCGAAGACCGGCCCATCCTCCCCAAAGCCTTTGATCGCCTCGCGGGAGGGCGATCAAGGACGCCTTCCCCATCTTAGAGCTCGACAGGAGTTACGTGGTTGGTTCCCACGGGTTTAGGGGTAATGGCATTCTTCTCCACCCTCAGGGCTTTCAACTACGTAAGTCCTCAGCTCGAATTTCGGGAAGGTGGAACCCCTGCCGGCCGTTTCCCGCGCGATCCCATCCTCAATCCGGAGGATGCCATGATCGTGCGGCAGGCTTCTCATGGCAAGATGGCGTTGCGTCACTGGCTTCAGGCCACTGGCCTTCCCGAACCCTTACAGACCCAAGTCCTCGCAGAAGCTCAGGACGTCATGCTGGATCGCCTGGATCCGCTTCAGGCCCTGGAGGGGCTGATCCTGATTGCAACCCAGCGGATCCGGGAGGATCCCCGTTGGGAACGGGCAGCCGCTGCCCTGCTGCGGCGGCGCATCGTTCTAGAGGCCACTGGCTCCGAGGAAGCCGATTACGCGCGATGGTTCCCCGATTACATCCGCAAAGGCGTAGCCCGTGGCGTCCTTCATCCCGATTTGCTGCGCTTCGATCTGGATCGGCTGGCCCGCGCCATGGACCCCCGTCGGGATACTCTTCTGCCCTATATGGGGCTGGTTACCCTCTATGATCGATACTTGGTGCGAGATCCGGAGACGCGACAGGTGCTGGAGCTCCCTCAGGCATTATGGATGCGGGTGTCCATGGGGCTGGCGCTCGCGGAGAACCACCGGGAGGAATGGGCGCTGCGCTTTTATGAGCGGATCAGCACGCTGCGCTACCTCCCCAGCACCCCTACCCTCTTCAACAGCGGAACCCCTCACCATCAGCTGGCCTCGTGCTATCTATATGAGGTCCACGATAGCCTGGATCATATCCTGGATGCCGCAGCCGCCTTCGGGATGCTGGCCAAATACGCAGGGGGCATCGGTGCCTCCATCACCCGCCTGCGGGCCGTCGGGGCTCCGGTGCGTGGCATCAACGGCCGCAGCGGCGGCCTTATCCCTTTCCTCCACCTCTACGACGCGCTGATCCACGCTATCAATCAGGGAGGGCGGCGACGGGGAACCATGGCCGCCTACCTGGAGCCATGGCACCTGGAGATCGAAGCCTTCCTGGATCTGCGCCGGAACGCCGGAGATCCCTATCAGCGAACCCCATCGCTGGACACCGCTTTGTGGATCCCCGATGTCTTCATGGAGCGGGTGGCCGATGATGCGGATTGGTATCTGTTCGATCCGATGTATGTGAGCGACCTCCCGGATTTGTATGGGGAGGCTTTCCGACAACGCTATGCGTTCTATATGGAGCAGGCGGAGCGAGGGGAGCTGCCCCGCCAGGCATGGCGGAAGGTGCGGGCGCGGGCGCTTTACCGGAAGATCCTAGCAGCCCTGATGGAAACCGGCCACCCGTGGATCACCTTCAAGGACAGCGCGAACCTGCGCAGCATGCTGCGTCGCGCAGGCGTAATCCACTCTCTGAACCTGTGTACGGAGGTCGCTCTCCCGACCAACCGTGATGAGATCGCCGTGTGCAACCTGGCCAGCGTCAACCTGGTCCGCCATCTGCGGCCGGATGGCACCCTGGACGAGGAGGACCTGAGCCGCACGGTGGAAGTGGCCGTGCGCGGACTGGACAACGCCATTAGCCTGAACCTCTATCCGGACGAACGAGCCCGGCGCAGCAATCTTCTGAACCGACCGGTGGGGCTGGGGCTGATGGGGTTCGCGGAACTGCTGGCCCGATGGGGCCTCTCGTTTAACGACCCGGAGGCAGCGGAACATGCTGACCGCATCGTGGAGCTCCTCTCCTACCACGCGATACGCGCCAGCGTCGCCCTGGCCCGGGAGCGCGGATCCTTCCCTCGCTTCGAGGGAAGCGAGTGGTCGAAGGGCCGTCTTCCATCGGACACCATCGAGGATCTGGAGCGAGAGCGGGGATGGCCCATGAAGGTGGGCCGTTCCGGGCGGCTGGATTGGGAAAGCCTGCGGGAGGAGGTGCGTCGGGGGATCCGCAACGGGACGCTGATGGCCATCGCCCCCACCGCGACCATCGCCCTCATTGCCGGCACCAGCCCGAGCATGGATCCCTACTTCAGCAACCTGTTCGTGCGCTCGACGCTTTCCGGGCGGTTCGTGGAGTTCCATCCAGTGCTGGTGGAGGTCCTTCAGGAGCTGAAGTTGTGGGAGCAGGTGCGGGATCGCCTGGTGGAGTCCCAGGGGGATGTCATGGGCATTCCGGAGATCCCAGAGCCGGTGCGTCAGCGCTTCCCCACCGCCTTCCAGATCCGACCGGAGGCCCTGCTGGAGATAACCGCCCGGGCGCAGAAGTGGGTGGATATGGGCATCAGCCGCAGTATGTATTTCGCTGTTGGAACTCCTGCGGAACTGGAAGAGGTCTACCTGCAGGCGTGGCGGATGGGCCTGAAGGCGACTTACTATTGCTACGTGAGGCCTCGCATGCGGGCCGAGCCGGCCACGGTCCCCGTGAACAAGGCCATCCAGCGGCCTCAATGGGTGGAGGCCGCAGAAGCCGAGCTGCAGGCCGGCCCCGCCTGTGCCCCGGATGGCGCTTGCGAGGCCTGTCAGTAGCGCCGCCCCGGGACAGGACTTTGAGGCTCGGGGAACAGGGATCCGGCGAGAAGGCGGATGCGCCTTCCTTACCCTTGCCATAACTGCCCCAAGGTTCCAATCTGCTGACAGGAGGTCTGTCCATGCGATCTGCCCAGGGACTCATCGGCGGCGATCCGGTAGAGCCCATGCGTTTGTTCCCCTTACGCTACCCGTGGGCCTATGCCCACGTGCAGCAAGCCAAACGGAATACCTGGTTCCCTGAAGAGGCCCCCCTTCACGATGACGTTCAGGACTGGCAGGAGCGGCTAAATGAGGAAGAGCGCCAAGCGGTGGAGGTCCTCCTGGGGTTTTTCAATCCGATGGAATCCATGGTGACCAGTAACCTGTTGCTGGCCCTGTATCCCTATCTCACGGCCCCAGAGGTCCGGCTGTATCTGGTCCGTCAGGCGTGGGAGGAAGCAAACCACACGATGGCTTTCGAGTATGTCATCAAGACGCTGCCCGTGGATCGGGAACGAGTGTTCGAGATGCTGGAGGATCATCCGGCCGTGACTGCCAAGGCAGCCTTCCAGCGCCAGCTTACCGAAGAGATCTTACAACCCGGCCTGGACCTGCGCATAGTGGAAGGGCGCCGGCGTTTTCTGCGCAACATGGTGGGCTTCTTTGTCATCCTGGAAGGGATCTTCTTTTACTCAGGGTTCGCCTTCGCCCTCTCCTTCCGGCGGCGCAATCTGTTGCGGGGCCTGAACACGATCATCGACTGGGTGCTGAAGGATGAAAGCCTGCATCTCTCCTTCGGCATGCACCTGATTCTGACCTTCCTGCAGGAACACCCCGAAGTGCGAACGCCAGCCCTGGCGGAGGAGCTGCAGGGGATGATCCGGAAGGCTGTCGCCCTGGAGGAGGACTACAATCGAGCGCTCTTGCCCCAGCCCATCCTGGGGATGTCCGCTGAGCTTCTAAACGCCTATGTGCGCTATGTGGCCGATCGGCGCCTGGAGGAACTGGGGTTGGGAGCCCAGTTCCATACCCCGAATCCCCTTCGCTGGCTGGCGATCGAAATCGATCTCCCCGAGCAGGTGAATTTCTTCGAGGCTCGCAATGTGAGCTACGAGGTCGGACGGCCTCGGGAGTGAGATTGGGTTGAACATGCTTTCTATGAGCTTCGTCTTGCCGAACCGGACCCGGGCAAAATCGAGTGCTGGGGATATGGCTTGAGCGCCCGCGGATGCCGGAGGAATCCTTTCACCCTCTCCTTCCTCTCTGCGGCCTGAAAGGTGCGGAGAGGAAGGAGTTCCCTACCTCGCCTGAAAGCGGGGGAAACGCTCCCTCCACACTCCACCGTTCGCTGATAACCATAGCCGATGAACCCACCCCTACGCGCAGACCCGGACGGTCGTTTCGCCCTCAGCGCGGCCCAGGTGCTGGTGGACAAGCGGCAGTGGAGGATTGCATCCCCGTCTCTCCCCTCTCGGCCTCGCCAGCTCCAAAGGCTTCGTCTGTGGACCTCTTGGGGGCCCAGAACAGCTTGAAATAGTGGCCATCAGAAAGCCCGATCCCCCCTCCTTGACGCTAGGCTTGCATGGACGTATCCTATATACGGATTACGGAATCCGGTAAAAGGAAGGGAGATGAAAATGCTCACCGAACGTTTGGAAATTCGGATCGACTCGGCGACCCGCCGCCTGCTGGAAGCCGAGGCCCAGCGGCGGGGGGTCTCAGTCGGGGCGTTAGTCCGGGAGGCGATCCAGCGCCTGCTGGAGGCAGACGCTGCCGCCCGCCAGGCCGCCGTCAGGGACTTGGCGCAGCTTTCAGCCCCTGTAGCCGATTGGGAGACTATGAAACGGGAAATTGAGATCGCCTATCTGGCGCCGGCTGTGGAAGCCGCCCTGGCTGCCCACTTGGAGGTCGAGCCCGACCGGGTCTGGGAGGCCCTGCTGAAGCGTCCATCTATGGATCGAGAGAAGATTGTCAACGAGGTCTTCCGACAAATGTGCATCCAGGGTCAGATCCCGGCTCCATCGCTCTATTACGAAGGGCCCTTTAAGGCTTACGTGAGTGCCCGCCTGCGGGAGACAGCGGAGGTTCACCATGGCGGTCTTCATTGACACGAATGTGCCCATGTATGCCGCCGGTGCCCCGCATCCCCTGAAGGAGCCAGCCCTTCGTTGCCTGGACGCTGTGGCCTCGGGC
>JAUQQB010000109.1 GCA_030550075.1 Chloroflexota bacterium
GGGGGGAGAAAGGGGGGTGGGGCCACTCCGTTCCACCTTTAGAGCTTTCAACTGCGTAACTCCTACTCAAAATAATTGTAACATCTCACTGATCTGAAAAGGAACAATCTATGTGACCTGTGATTGTTCAAAATCTGGTGAGGCTTGCCTAAGACCGCCAGATTTAGTAGGTAGTCAGGGAGGACATCCGCCAAATGTGGCATTTCGCACTCGACTTCCCCAAACGTTGAACAGTCACTGTGACCCTGTGGGATTTAAGATGATAAATCGTTGGTAACCAATGATGCTCGCTGGGGAGTCGAGGGGGACAGGTGGGGAGGCGGATAATTCCGATTCCCGGAAGGGGAAAGCTGACTCCTTTCTACCCAGTCATCCCTCTCGATCCACACGGAAGAGGGAGCATATCCCCTGTCTCGGCTGTAAATCAAACGCCTGCTTTCCTCTAATGCTCCTCTAATAGAACCCGCGTAGAATGAAAGGCGACCCTAGCGAAGGGGGAGCCTGTGCCGCTGGTCTGCCGGAATTGTGGGATCGAAATCGAGTGGCAGCCGGTGATTGTGGATCGCCAGCCTTATTGCTGCCTGGGATGCGCGCAGGGGGGGCCATGCCAGTGCGATTATGACCGGTTGCCCTCTCGTTCTACACCGGCCACACTGGCGCAGCGAACGCCCCCTCAGGCTTTTGAGGTCCTGATCCGGCGGCCAGCTCCCCTCGCAGAGACCATCTCTGAAAGGGAATTCCTCAACCCCGAGCAGGAGGTTTCCGATGGCTAAGAAGGGGCGGATCGTTGGCATCGATCTGGGAACGACCAACTCGGTGATCGCCGTGATGGAGGGCGGGGAGCCTAAGGTGATCCCGGTCGCTGAGGGTGGAAATCTCTGCCCGTCGGTGGTCGCCTTCACCAAAACCGGGGAACGCATGGTGGGCCTGCCAGCCAAGCGCCAGGCGATCATCAACCCGGAAAACACCGTTTTCTCCATCAAGCGCTTCATGGGCCGACGTGTGAACGAGGTTCCAGAAGAAATCCGTCGGGTGCCCTTTAAGGTGGTGGAAGGACCGAACGGGGATGCGCGGGTCTTCATTCCGGCGGTGAGCAAGGAGTTCACGCCGCAGGAGATCTCGGCCATGATCCTGCGCAAGCTGAAGCAGGATGCCGAGGCTTACCTGGGGGAGCCGGTCACCCAGGCGGTGATCACGGTGCCGGCTTACTTCAACGATAGCCAGCGTCAGGCCACCAAGGACGCCGGGAAGATCGCCGGGCTGGAGGTGCTGCGCATCATCAATGAGCCCACGGCCGCGGCCCTGGCCTACGGTCTGGATAAGAAGAAGAACGAGATCATCCTGGTGTGGGATCTGGGCGGCGGAACCTTCGACGTCTCCATCCTGGAGGTTGGGGATGGGGTGATCGAGGTGAAGGCCACGGCCGGTGATACCCACCTGGGCGGCGATGACTGGGACCAGGTGATCATCGACTATGTGGCCGAGGAGTTCATGAAGGAGCACGGCATCGACCTCCGGAAGGACCGCCAGGCCCTGCAGCGGTTGAAGGAAGCGGCCGAGAAGGCCAAGATCGAGCTCTCCACGCTCATGGAGACGGAGATCAACCTGCCGTTCATCACCGCCACGGCCGATGGGCCCAAGCACCTCCAGATGCGCCTGACCCGGGCGAAGTTCGAGCAGCTCTCCCGCCATCTGGTGGAGCGGCTGAAGGGCCCCTTCGAGCAGGCCCTTCGCGATGCCAAGCTGCGCCCGGAGCAGATCCATGAGGTGATCCTGGTCGGCGGCGCCACCCGCATGCCGATGGTCCAGCAGCTGGTCCGGGAGCTCACCGGCAAGGAGCCTCATAAGGGCGTCAACCCGGACGAGGTGGTGGCCGTCGGCGCAGCCATCCAGGCGGGCGTGCTGGCGGGCGAGGTCCGCGATGTGCTGCTCCTGGATGTGACGCCGCTCTCCCTGGGTGTGGAGACCCTGGGCGGGGTGATGACGGTTCTGATCCCGCGCAATACGACCATCCCGGTGCGCAAAGCGGAGGTCTTCACGACGGCGGAGGATTTCCAGACGGCGGTGGATATCAAAGTCTATCAGGGTGAGCGGCCGATGGCAGTGGACAATATCCTCCTGGGTCAGTTCCGCCTGGAGGGCATCCCACCGGCACCGCGAGGTGTGCCGCAGATCGAGGTGACCTTTGACATCGATGCTAACGGCATCCTGAGCGTCTCGGCCCGGGATCGAGCGACTGGAAAAGAAGCCAAGATCACCATTACCGCTTCCACGAACCTGTCCAAGGATGAGGTGGAGCGTCTGCTCAAGGATGCCGAGCGCTACGCGGAAGAGGACCGGCACCGGCGCGAGCTGGCCGAGGCCCGCAACGAGGCGGATAACATGATTTACAGCGTGGAGCGCTCGTTGCGGGAGCTGGGCGATCAGGTCAGCTCGGCGGACCGGGAGCGGATCGAGAACCTGGTCCGCCAGCTGAAAGAGGCGATGGGCACGGACAATACGACCCGCATCCGCCAGCTCACCCAGGAGTTGCGCCAGGCAGCTCTGGCGATCGGCCAGGCGGTCTACCAGCGGGCGGCGGCAGGCGGATCGGGTGGCTCCCGTCCATCCGGCGAGGGCGAGGTGGTCGAAGGCGAATACCGTCAGGTTTGATCCGGATGAAACCGGTTCTGGCAGCAGCGAAGCCGCTGCCAGAACCGGTGGATGCAAGATCTAAGAAGGGAAGGAAACCATGTGGTTCTGGGATCCGCTTTACTTTATCTTTGCGCTGCCGGCGCTGCTTTTGGGGCTGTATGCCCAGGCGAAGGTCCAGGCGGCCTACCAGCGGTGGCTGCAGGCCCCGGCCCGGTGGACGGGGCTGGAGGCCGCCCGCCGCCTGCTGCAGACCGCAGGGCTGTATGAGGTGCGCCTGGAGGGGGTTCCCAGCCATCTGACGGATCACTATGATCCGACGACGAAGACGCTGCGGCTGTCGGAGAGCGTGGCGGGGGTGCCCTCGGTGGCCTCGGTGGCGGTGACCGCCCACGAGGTGGGGCACGCGCTGCAGGATGCGGAGGGCTACTGGGGATTGCGGGCGCGGGCGGCCCTGGTGCCGGCGGTGAACTTTGGTTCGTGGCTGGGGCCGGTGCTGTTCCTGGTGGGCTTTGTGTTGCGGAGTCCGAGCCTGGTGTGGGCGGGGGTGTTGTTCTTTGCGGCGGCGGCGGTTTTTGCGCTGGTGACGCTGCCGGTGGAGCTGGATGCGAGCCGGCGGGCGTTGCGGTTGCTGGAAGGGAGCGGGCTGCTGGGGACGGAGGCGGAGCGGGCGGGGGCGAAGGAGGTGCTGTGGGCGGCGGCGCTGACGTATGTGGCCGCCCTGGCCCAGGCCCTCTCCACCCTGGCCTACTACGCCTTCCTCGCTATGGGCATGAGTCGGTCTGAGGAGTAACCGGATCCCTTCTTCAAAGCTTAGAAGGCTGGAAGAAGAGCTTGGGAGCCCTTGGGATCACTATTTTTCGAGGTTCCCGATCCTCCATGGAGCGGCGACTATGGATGTTATGGACGACGCGACCCTGCGCGCGAAGGTGGAGGAACGGCTTTACCGGTATGATCCTCTCCGGGTCAATTTCCATCTGATCCGAGTGACAGCCCAGGATGGACAGGTGATCTTAGATGGGGTCGTCCCTTCCACTGCCATGAAGCGGATGGCGGAAACCCTGGCTCGCTCCATACCGGGTGTGCGGGAGGTGCAGAATGACCTGGTTGCGGATCCTGAGATTGAAGCGGAGCTGGCCCTGCGTCTGGCAGCGGATCCGGATCTCAGCCCTCCCCAGGCCCGCGTGCTGGTCACTAGCGTTCAAGGCGACGTGACTTTGGCGGGATGGGTTTCGGACGAAGCAGCCCGCCAGCGCGCGGAACAGCTGGCTCGCTCGATTCGAGGGGTTCGCAACGTGGTGAACGACCTGCGGGTGAAGGCGACGGCGCGCCCGGCTGCATAGGGGCTCTTACGAAACTCTTATGCGGCTCTTGCGCAGCTCTAACATGATCCTGCTATGATCAGGTGTGCGGTTTCTCAAACCGCACGCCCCAACCCGGTCAGGGGGATTTGAAGAGGAGGTCCGCCATGGCCGGTGAGATCCGCCGATGGGATCCCTTTCAGGAGATCTTCTCGCTACGACGGACGATTGATCGACTGCTGGATGAGGCGTTCTCCCGTCCTTCTGTGCTCTTCGCTGGATCCATCGATTGGCCAGCGGTGGACATCTATGAGACCAAAGATGAAGTGGTGGTGAAAGCCGCTGTCCCGGGGATCCGGCCGGAAGATATGGAGGTAACCGTCAGTGGGAACGCGGTGACATTGCGCGGGGAATTCCGCGAGGAGCAGGAGGCGCGGGAGGGATCCTGGATTCGCCAGGAACGACGTCTCGGCGCTTTCACTCGTTCCTTCGTGCTTCCTGTGGAAGTGATGGCCGATAAGGCCGTAGCGGAATACGAACATGGCATCCTGACGCTACGGCTACCTAAGGCGGAGACGGTGAAGGCGCGGACGATTAAAGTGAAGGTCAAGTAACACGTTGCTGCCTGATTCCTCTGCTAAGACCTTCGGGGGTCGATGGGATGCCTTGTGGGGCCCCACCGGCCCTCGGGGATGAAAATGTTCTCCCTTCCTTAACTTAAGAGAGCCTATCTATCCCCTGGGAGGATGGGACGATGGCGGAGATCAAACTTCGACCCCTTGCGGATCGGGTAGTGGTGGAGCCGATTGAGCGGGAGGAGATGACCCCCAGTGGCATCATTCTCCCGGAAACTGCGAAGGAGCGCCCTCAGGAGGGCCGTGTGATTGCTGTGGGCCCTGGGCGCGTAGATGAGAACGGCAAGCGAGTCCCCATGGAGGTGCGGGTCGGTGACCGTGTGCTCTTCGCCAAGTATGCGGGCACCGAGTTCAAGGTGGATACCACCCGCAAGTTGCTGATCCTCAAGGAGAGCGACATCTTGGCGATCATCGAGGAGTAATCCCCTGGTTGTTTCTTGCAATTCCGCGTTTCAAAATCTTTATCTCCTAAGGAGGTGATCGGCAATGGCGCCCAAGCAGCTGGTCTTTGGGGAGGAGGCTCGCCGCCGCCTGAAGCGCGGCATTGATATCCTGGCCAACGCGGTGGGAACCACCCTGGGGCCCAAGGGGCGGAATGTGGCGCTGGATAAGAAGTGGGGGGCCCCATCCATTACTCACGACGGCGTGACAGTGGCCAAGGAGATTGAGCTGCCGGACCCCTATGAGAACATGGGGGTGCAGCTCCTCAAGGAGGCGGCGACCAAGACCAACGATGTGGCTGGCGATGGGACGACCACGGCGACGGTGTTGGCCCATGTGATCGTCACGGAAGGCATGAAGAACGTGGCCGCGGGGGCCAACCCCATGCTCCTGAAGAAGGGCATCGAGATGGCCGTCAAGGCCGTGGTCGAGGAGATCAAGCGGATGGCCAAGCCGGTCCAGAGCAAGGATGACATCGCCCATGTGGCGGCCATCTCCTCCGCCGATCCGGAGATCGGGAACCTCATCGCCGAGGTGATGGACAAGGTCGGCAAGGACGGCGTGATCACGGTCGAGGAGTCCAAGACGGGCCTGCCCTTCGAGACGGAGTATGTGGAGGGGATGCAGTTCGATCGCGGCTATATCTCGCCTTACTTCGTGACCAACCCGGAGACGATGGAGGCGGTGCTGGAGAACCCCTACATCCTGATCCACGATAAGAAGATCTCCGCCGCCGCCGACATCATCCCGGTGCTGGAGCGCGTGCTCCAGGAAGGCGAGACCCGCTCCCTGCTGGTGATCGCCGAGGATGTGGATGGTGAGGCCCTGGCGACCCTGGTCCTGAACAAGCTGCGGGGCATCTTCAACGCCGTGGCGGTGAAGGCCCCGGGCTTCGGCGAGCGCCGCAAGGCGATGCTCCAGGACATCGCCATCCTCACCGGCGGTCAGGTGATCAGTGAGGAGCTGGGCCGTAAGCTGGAGGGTGTGCGCATCGCGGATCTTGGCCGGGCCGACAAGGTGGTGGTGACCAAGGATGACACCACCATCATCGGCGGACGGGGCGACCCGAAAGCCATCAAGGGCCGCATCGAGCAGATCAAGGCCGAGATGGAGAAGACCACTAGTGATTACGACCGCGAGAAGCTTCAGGAGCGTCTGGCCAAGCTGGCCGGCGGGGTCGCCATCATCCGCGTTGGCGCGGCCACCGAGGTCGAGCTCAAAGAGAAGAAGCACCGCGTCGAGGACGCCCTCTCGGCGACCCGCGCGGCGGTGGAGGAGGGCATCGTCCCCGGCGGTGGTGTGGCCCTGCTGAACGCGGCCAAGGCCCTCGATAGCCTGAAGGTCAATGGCGATGTTCAGACAGGCATTAACATTGTCCGCCGCGCTCTGGAGGAGCCTCTCCGACGGATCGCTGAGAACGCGGGCGAGGACGGCGCGGTGGTGGCGGAGATGGTGCGCCGCCTCCAGAAGGAGAAGAACAACCCGAACATCGGTTACGATGTGCTGCGGGGCGAGTACGTCGACATGGTGGAAGCGGGCATCATCGACCCAGCCAAGGTGACCCGCTCTGCCTTGGAGAACGCCGCCAGCGTCGCCGCGATGATCCTCACTACAGAAGCTCTGGTCACCGAGGTGCCGGAGAAGAAGAAGGAAACCACGCCGACGCCGCCAGAGGAGTTCTAGCCTTCTCGAAGAGGTACTACACGAATTTCGTGTGCCTTAACCAGACTCTAAGTCTGAAGTCGCCTGGAAAGACACCGGGGCGGGTCCTGGACCCGCCCCGGCTCCTTCATCCTGCCGCTTGAACAATGCTTCCCCTCAGGATCTGGGTTTTTGTGCGCCGTTCAGTACGCGATGGTGTGGCAATGCTTTTCTCTACGCTTCGGAGCGACCATCGGCGCGACTGATCCTGGCCCAGGAGGTGATGGCTGATGCCCATTTACGAATATGAGTGCCCGGTCTGTGGCATCCGGTTTGAAAAACAGCAGCGTTTCGCTGATCCCCCGCTGGAAACCTGCCCGGAGGGACACCCGGGTGTTCGGCGCGTGTTCTCTCCGGCCGGCATTATCTTCAAGGGCGAGGGCTGGTATATCACGGAAAGCCGGAAGTCCAGGAACTCCGGGAAGGAGAAACCGGAGACCTCATCCGATACGAGCTCCAGCGATTGAGGCGGCCCCGGTGTGGCGCTGGGATTTCTGTATGGGGAGTGCCCGCTCCGCAAAGCCCGCAAGGCCGCTTGCCTTTAGGGAGCAGAACCCCGAGGGATGCATATGCCGGTGGCCTTCACTACCCTTGCAGAACCTCAAAGCCGTGCCGGGAGAAGTCCTCGTCGAAGGCGAAGGCCCACCGCATGCCTGTCCGGCGCATGACCTCGAAGCTCACCAGGTCGACTAGACTCACACCTCCATCGGCCGCTAAAAAGGCCGCAACGGCCGCCTCGTGCGCACCCCGGTCGACCCATAGAACCTCAGCCACGGGGAGAAGGTCGATCATCCATCGGCGTGCCGCTGCCCGGCCAAGGCGGGCGGCGATCAGGGCCGTCGTCTCCGCGACAATAGACTTGTTGCCCAATAGGCTGGGGTATATTTCAATTCGGCGGGTGGAAGCGTTTTCGGATCTTGTCGTCGGTGTTCCCTCATCTGCTTGCCCTCTATGACACGGGGTTTCTAGTGGGGGTAGGCATCGGGAACTTCCGGATGGACCGACGAGGCCGGAAGGCCGAAAGCGTCGCTGGATCCGCTCTCCCACCCCAAAGGGTGGAACGTCCTCACAACGGGAAAAATTATTGTGCAAAAAGTTTATTATAGCATCTGGGTTGGTAACCGTAAACGCGAGCTTGAGCACAACTTGCAGGCGGCGCTGGACAAGTCGGTGTCGCTTGTGTGGCTGGCGAGGCACCAGCAGGCTGAAAGTCAATGCTGTGGAGCAGCAATAGGGCCAATAAGGCGAAGGGGGTCAGCAAGAAGGACCAGGTCTGCACATTCCGCGAATGAGGCGACAGAGGGTTCATTTTCACTAGCCGGACGCAACTGGGCGAACGGCGGTCTTCCCTTTGTCGTGCGCCCACTGTGCGGTTATGCCGAGTTTGGGGCGCTGGCTAACGAGTCGCGGATGAGCGGGCAGCGCCGAAGGCGCTGTCCACTCCAAGCGCAGGTTGGGCCACCTCGCGGCCCACCAACCAATCACGAGGACAGGCGAATCGCTCCCTCCCAGCCACTGCCCGCCCTTCCAGCAGGCTACCCAGGGAGCACCACCGCTTCCTTACTTCCCGCCGCACTGCCCGCCGCGCGCCGGTTTCTCCGCCACACACCCGCC
>JAUQQB010000110.1:0-713 GCA_030550075.1 Chloroflexota bacterium
GACGGGCACTTGCGTGCCCTACTACGAACGGGAAAAGCCCTTTGTTTGTAGTCGGGCACGAAGCGAAGCGGAGTGCCCGCCTAAGCGTTCCCAAAAAGGACGGGCGCTGACGTGCCCTACTACGAACGGGAAAAGCCCTTGTTCGTAGTAGGGCACGAAGCGAAGCGGAGTGCCCGTTATAGGTGTTCACAAAAAGACTACGGGCACTGACGTGCCCTACTACGAACGGGAAAAGCCCTTTGTTTGTAGTAGGGCACGAAGCGAAGCGGAGTGCCCGTTATGGGTGTTCATTAAGAAGGGCGGGCACGGACGTGCCTGATTATGAACGAGAGGACACGCTGTTCCGCACCGACTTTGCCGGGCGTCATCTGTTTTTCCTCAGCGGGACGGATCGGCCGGGTCCGGGATCACCCGACCCGGCTGCGGAGCAGGAGATCCGCCGGCTGCTTGGGGAGCAAAGGCGAGCGGTTTTGGGTCTGACGAAAGCCATCGTGTTCCCGAACATCTTCTTCCTCCGGTGCTGAAGTATGTCCTCAATCGGCTGGTGGGCGTGTGGGTGTCTCTAACTATCACCGGCGGGGTGATGCGAACGGAGATCGTCATCGGATCTGTGGTGGTCCTCGCCGTTTTTCGGATAGGAGTTACGCAGTTGAAAGCTCTAAAGGTGGGACGGAATGGCCCCACCCCCCTTTCTCCCCCCTCCCCACGGCCCA
>JAUQQB010000110.1:723-8245 GCA_030550075.1 Chloroflexota bacterium
TGGGCCGTGGGGAGGGGGGAGAAAAATCCTTGCCCCCATGGGAAACGAACTGCGTAAGTCCTATCGGAATTACCGAAACCGGCTGTTGCAGACCATCGCGGCCTGGCCCGAGGCCCCGCCTCTGCACTCCCGGCCTGAGGCCGTCCTCGAATCCGATCGGGCCGAGGCGTCGGCCATGCCCTTGTAGAAGATCGGGCTGGGCCTCCTGGGAAACGAGCTCTTCATCCTGGGAGGCCTGCTCATGTTTTCCCTTCCTGGAAAGCCGACGGACAGACTGGTGGACGTAGCCATATGCGAAGAAGAAGGCTGGGCGGGGGATCTCGCTTTCCGGCGAATGCGCAGGGAGGTGGAAGATGAAGGGAGTTCTGCGGGGGCTACGATGGGGACTGGTTCTCATCGGAATTGCGGCGCTGGGGATTTCCTTCCTCACCGGCGGGCGGAGCCTGGGGCTGTTGCTGCTCGGGATCCTCTCGCTCTCTCTGGCGCTGAACCTGTGGCTGCTCCCCGTGGCTCTTCGCCACGGCATCGGTGGGTGGTTCCGCTTCCCACGGCCCTCGCTTCCCCCGCCGCCCTCGATTCCTGTTACAACGATGACTGCTCATCTTCGGGAAGAGGTGGAAACCACCGCCCGGGGGATTGTCCGGGCGCTCGAGGGGACGCCCTCAGTGGTCTCTTCGCCGGCGATGGCGGTCTTCCGTTGCCCGTTCTGCGGGCAGCGCCTGGATCCCCGCGAGGTCCGATGTGAGGGATGCGGGCAGCCCGCGGATTTCCGTTGTCCGTATTGCGGTCGCACGGTGGAGCCAGACTGGAAGCGATGCCCGGCCTGTGGAGCTGCCCTCCCAGCTTCCGGATGGGGCCAGTGAGGACGCCCGGGAGGTTATGCCTTCCCTCATGACCCTGTGAGGCGAGAGGGCGAAGGGAGATAAGGGTTTGGGGAAGCGCGCCGAAGGCGCATGGCTTCATGGGGAATGCGAATACCCCCCTCAATTTCACTGGAGGACTTCGAAATGCGTAGACGTTCATGGCTGATCGTGGGAATCATTGGCGCAATTGGCGCCCTGTGTCTGTGTGGGGGCCTCGGTGTCGGGATCGCGGCATATCGGTTCCTGCCGGGGGTCCTGACTCAGGTCCCCCGCGGGCTCACGCCATCTCCGGCCCTGACCCCAACTCGGGGGCAGACTCCGTTGCCCCCCACCCGGACCGCCGCCCCCGCGGAGACGCCTGCTCCGTCCCCTACCCTGGCTTCGGAGACCCCTGCCCTGGCGATGCTTCGACTGCGTCAGGAGATTCCCACCGAAACGTTCCAGATGGCCGTCTCCCCGGATGGATCCCTCCTGGCCGTCAGCGAACCCGACCGGATTCGGGTTCTGGACCCCCGCACTGGTCAGGAGCTGGCGCGCTTTTCCAGCGATGAAGCAGAACACCTGGCCTTCTCGCCGGACGGCCAGTGGATCGCGACAGCCGCCGGTCAAACGGTGACCCTGCTGGATGCGAGCGCACGGGTTGTGGGCCATCGTTTTTCTCTCGCAGATGCAGAGGATGTGCATGGCCTGACCTTTTCCCCTCAGGGGACCGTGTTGCTGGTGGGGACTGAAAGCCGCTTAACCGGATACTACGTGGAGAGCGGACGCCCGGCTTTCGAGTTCGAGCTTTACGGTCCGGCCGATATGTTCGCAATGGATCCGGATGAGCGGTTGGTCTTCCAGATCACCATTGGAGAAACCGATATGGAAGTGTGGGATGCTCACACGGGGGAATGGTGGGGATCCATCGAGTTTGACCCGATCAGCGCGTTTGCTCTCTCGTCGGATGGCCGGACGATGGCGGTGGCGGAGAACACGCTCATTGAACATCCGGACTATGGTCAGGTCCTCGCTCCGGGCCGGGTTGCGCTCTGGCAGGTAGAGGTAAACCCGGATCAGCAGGAAGTGACGCTTGACCTGCTGGTGGAGCTCGACTTCCTGCAGGAAGTGGAGGGGATGAATCTGCCGGTGGTGCTCCGGCAACTGGCCTTCAGCCCCGATGGACGATGGGTGGCCGGGATCGCGGATTGGACCGGCGAGGGGGATACCCGGGGTCGGCTGTATCTGTGGGAAGCTGCCACCGGGCGCCGACTGGCTCGTGAGGTCCTTCCGGGACGTCCCATGGGAATAGGGTTTGTGGAAGGCGGTGCGGGGGTGGCGGTGCTACTCGGGACCGGGGCGCCGGTCCCCACGGGTCATCGGATTCAGATCTGGGCGATTACGCCGTAGCGCGGATTCGGTTTCTTCCTCTAGCACGGGAAAAGGGTAAGGATGGATCAGGTCGGGAAATCTTCACCTATGTCCACCTGGTGGCTTGAGTTTCGTCAAGCATTGCGTGATGCGATCCGGATCTTCGGGTATGAGGCCCAGCGCAGCGGGATCGGGCTGCTGGCCGATCTGATCCGCATCGGCGTTCGAGGATGGGGCTGGCTCTCCCTCCTCGCCGGAACGCTCCTCGCCGGGTTCATGGTTTTGATGCTGGGCGAACCCCCGGCGATCCAGGCCTTCTTGAACCAGCCTCTTGGAGTCGGGTTGTTAGCCCTCTGGTTGTCTTTTTTGTGGACGCTGGCGATGGCCGCTGTGGACGATCTTCCACTGGTCTTCCGGATCTTAGCCGCATTGTATTCCCTTTACTATTTCGCCTACCCGCTGCTCGGCGTATTGCCCCCGGGAGCCCTGCTGATCCCCGCGTTGACCCTTTTCCTCTACGAGCGCATGCGCCCGGCCTCTGCGCTTGCGCAATGGATCGGCCGCATCCTGTGGGCCGCCGCGCTGGCCCAGTTCCCGCCCCACTTCCCCTTCCCCCTTGTCATCAGCATCGCCCTCAAGATGGTCATCGGGATCGGGCTGGCGGCGCTCCCGGGGTGGCCCCGGCGGGGGGTGCCCCGGATGGTCCGCGGGGGATGGCTCTGGATAGGCCTGACAGGGTCTTATTTGCTGACCTGGGGTCGATCCCCAGCGGGTCTAATGGAATGGATCGCCGGGGCTTTGCCAGGCCTCTGGGGCCTGAGCGCGCCGCTCTGGTTGTGGCTGGGGGCGAACCTGGTGGAGGAGGGAAGCAAGCTGGGCCGTTTCTGGAGCCGCCGGGCGACGATCCTTCAGACCCATCCCCGGTTGCTAAGCAGCCTCCCGGTTCTGGGGATCCTGCTGGGCCTGGGTGCGATCCCGCTGTTCTGGGCCGATCTTCTGGGGGTGCTGCCTCTTCCGCTGGCCCTGATCTATCTGCCGCTCCGTCACTGGGTGCGAGGATGGCCGCCGGATGCATATCTGGGGGCCCGGACGGCTGTGGGCGTGCTGATCCTGTTGGGCGCGGCCGGGCTGTGGATGCGTCCACGGATGGACCCCAGGGCCTTCGGCGCCCGCTATCTCTCCCTGACGATCGGGGCCGTGGCCTTTGTGGTGATGTTCTGGCAGGGGTTTTTCGAGGCGCTGGACCTGGACATCCCGCGCCAGTGGTGGCCGCTGTTCCTGATCGCCATGGGATGGTTCTGGGAGCCCTTGAAGGGGATGCGTGAACTCACGGAGGAGGCGGAGGATCTCTTAGAGTGGCTCTGCGCGATGATCCTGCTGCTCCTCACCGTGGTGGTCTTCCGGTTTTCCATAGATCCCGAAGGGCTGATGCGAGAAGGAACGGTTTGGTCGTTGTTAGGGGCAGCGGTCTGGGGACTTCCCGCTCTGTTCTTCAGCGTGTTGCAGGCGACGTGGGGGGTGGAGGGGGAGCCCTCGTCGATCCGACCCTTCCTGCTCGGGTATGGGCTCATGCTGCCCCTGCTATCGCTGGCGCCCCTGGACGCGCGGTGGCTGTCCCCCATCGCCTTTGGGGTGGGAACAATTCTGTGGCCTGCCACCTCGGAGGAATCCCGCTGGGCGCGCTGGACGCATGCGGCGTGGATCGGGCTGGGGGCGGTGGCATTCCGGGCGGCTCCATGGATCCTTCCTCTCCCGATCCTGCCGCTGGCCGGGCTGGGGCTGGAACGGCTCTTCCGTCAGGGGGCCCTCGATTTCCTTGGCCGGGAGTTTCTCCTGCTCGGCGCTGGCGCCATGTTGGCCGCTGTCCCTATTGCCTGGCTGGATAACCGATGGAAACGATGGGTCGGGTGGGTTCTGGGAGTGGGAGGATGGGCGGCGTGGAATGGGATCTGGGGGGTGGGCTGAGAAGGGTTTTGTTCACAGATTGTTCCTGGTCCCTGGACATGCTGGATGACAGCACATGGCCCTCCGGGGCGGGGGCTGGTTGAGCGCTGGCCCCCTGGATCGTTCAGAGCGACATCCGATGGAAGGAGGAACTATGAGCAGCGTTTCGGGAGGTGGAGCGGGCAGCCGGTTGCCCATAGCGATCGGCGGGGGTTGCGCAGGTCTGGTGCTCATTGGAATCGCATGCGCCGGGATGTTGGCCTGCGGGCTGGTGATCGCTGCTATGGCCTCGGGCCCCTCCCAGGGAGCCCGAAGCACTCCTGCTCCAATGGTTCGAGCGGGAACTCCGGCGCCGGGCCCTCAGCCTGGCCTGGGGCCTCAGCCGGGACCGCAACCGGGCCCCCAGCCTGGTCCTGGCCCCCAGCTGGGTCCCCAACCCGGTCCTCAGCCCGGCCCGGGGCCTCAGCCGGGCCCCCAACCGGGCCCTCAGCCCGGTCCGGGACCTCAACCGGGACCGGCGGGCCAGGTCCTGACGGTGGCCCGGGTGGGAGGATATTCGTGTGATCTCAACACGAATCAATGCAGCCCGTTAGGAGCGGGGGAGGTCTATCGGGTGACCTCGCAGGGGGATGGATCGTTCCTGATTCAGATCAATGGGGTGGCCGTACGGGTGGATGGCTACTGCGGCCTGCTGGATCAGCCCGGCTACACGCTGTTCCCGTGTCCGTTTTATCCCAGCGTGTCGGGATTCCAGGGGTTACTGGTGACCAATCAGGGCGCGCAGCCGATCTATACGCCATTCCAGGCCGTCTTAATAGATCGAGACTTCGATGAAGATGGCGTGGTGAACGAACCCGGATATGCCAGCGTGGCCACGAGCTTCCTGGCCTTCGAGGCGTATCGGGAGGATGGGATGCTGAAGTTCGCGGGCTACACGGTGGAGACCCGGAACTACGCCTATCTCTACGTCTTCATCTACCAGACCCAATGAGGAGGAACCCATGGCGGCGCAGGCGGTTTGGGCGATGGGGCTGGCGGCGGTTGGGGCGGCCATCTCCACGGGCGTTTACGTCCTGGTCGGATGGTGGCTGGACCGTTACGAGAAGGAGCCGGTGCATCTGATCGGAGCTGCTCTGTTCTGGGGCAGCCTCCCGGCGATGGCCCTGACGGCCCTGGTCCGTCCAGCGTTCTTAGCGCTCAGCCCAGGATGGTTCGCCGGCCCGATGGGAGCCGTCTGGGGGAACGCGATCCTTCTTCCTATCGCCGAAGAGCTGGCCAAAGGGTTGTTCCTCCTGGGCCTCTTTCTTTTGTATCGTCATGAGATCGACAGCCTTTACGATGGCTTCTTCTACGGTTCCCTGGTCGGCTTCGGGTTCGCCTTTGCGGATACCGTGCTTTCGGCGCCGGCGCGGCAGTGGGGGCTAACGGGGGCTATGGAACGAACCCTCCTGCTCGGCCTGGCCCATGCGTTCTTCACCGGGTGGATCGGCGTGGGTTTCGCGGCCGCCCGACTGGGCCGCGGCGGCATGCGCGGGGTATGGCCCATCCTCGGATGGGTTGCGGCGATCGGATTCCATGTCCTGCGAGACCTGAGCCTGGCACCTGCGGTCTGGAACCCCGGCCTCGCCGGGCTCCAGGCCGTGATTTACGGGTCCGGCGTGTTGCTGCTGCTCGGCATCCTCGCCTATGGGATGCTCCGGGAAAGCGCCTGGATCTCGCGGTATCTGCTGGAGGAGGTGCAGGGAGGAGTGATGCCTGCGGCGCTCTATGAGACCCTGCGTTCGCCGACCGGGCGGTTGACTTACCGGTGGGAGCCTTTGCTCTCCGGCGATGTCGCTTCCTGGCGGCGGCGCGGATGGCAGCTCCAGGTCGCGGCGGAGCTGGCCTTCCGCAAGCACCGACGTCACGCTTTGGGGGAGGCGCGTGAGGAAGCGGAGATCCAGCGCCTGCGGGAGGCGTTGCGACAGTTGCTGTGACTGGTGAGAAAGAGTATGCCGGATTTTCAGAAGACGGATCTCTCCCGATAGCCTTCCAGCGGAGGAATGTGAGCGATGGAAAGCCAGGGCGGATTCCCTCTGATCGCCTTATGTCTGGCGCCCTTCCTGGCCTTTGGACCCATGATTGCGTACGCCCTGTTCGCATGGTGGTTTGATCGCTTTGAAAAAGAGCCCATCTGGCTTGTTGGAGCTGCTTTCCTGTGGGGAAGCATCCCAACCATCCTGCTGTCTCTATGCGCTCAGCTTCCAGCGGCTGCGATCTTCGAGGCCGCCCTGGGACCCCAGGCGGCGGGCGCCCTCTCCGCGATCATCGTGGCGCCGTTCACAGAGGAGTTATTCAAGGGCTTCTTTGTGTTGTTGCTTTTCTTGCTTTACCGCAGGGAGATTGATAGCCTCTACGATGGTTTTCTCTATGGCTCCCTCGTGGGCTTCGGGTTTGCGGCGACGGAGAACATGGTGTATTTCCTGGGCGCGGCCTCGAAGGGAGGTCTGGGGGGCATGTTGGGGAATTTTATCGCCCGCGCGATCTTCTTCGGCCTCAATCACGCCGCCTACACGGCCCTCACCGGCCTGGGCTTCGCCGCGGCCCGCCTCTCCCGCTCCACCCTGGTCCGGCTAAGCGCCCCGATCCTCGGCCTGGGCGGGGCGATGGCGTTCCATGCCCTGCATAACACGGTGGCCACCGTAACCGAAGCGACCGAATCGGTGCTTTTCTGTCTTTTCTGGCTGCCCATCAACTGGATAGGGGCGCTGTTGGTCTTCGCCATCGCCCTCTACGGCCTGTTCCGGGAGCGGCAGTGGATCCGAACCTATCTGCGGGAGGAGGTGGAGGCGGGGGTACTGTCGGAGCCGCTGTATCGAGAATGCGCCTCCTTCCTGGCCCGGATCGGATCTCGCTGGGGCGCGCTGTTGCGGGGGGATATGCAGGGCTTCCAGCGGCTGGGGCGGATCCATCGCCTGGCGACGGAGCTGGCCTTCCGCAAGCACCAGCGGACGGCCCTGGGGGAGGCCCGGTGGGAGCCGGAGATCGAGCGCCTGCGGGCGGAGCTCCGCCGGTGGGTGGAGGCGGGGGCGTAAAGGAGCTTTGAGGGGGGAGGATGCGAGATCCCCGAGGTTCGTGCCCTCCTCTGTTCCCAGTTTGTTCACAACTTGTTCCCATGCGCTGATTAAGATCTGGGTAGTAAGCGAATTCAAGTTGGGCTGTCCGAACATCCAGAAAACACCTCAGTAATTCGGTAATAACCCACATTCCGCACCTTGAGAAGACAAAAATAGGATTTTGTGGTATCCTTCAGGGACAGGAGGATACCAATGGCCGAGGTCAAATATACGACCCAACGCCTGGATCATTTGGGCATCGTGGCGGGT
>JAUQQB010000111.1 GCA_030550075.1 Chloroflexota bacterium
CTGGATGTTGATCCCGAAAGGGCAGCGGATCTCCCAGCTGAGCCAGCCGACGATGTAGGCCATGGCCATCATGGAGATCAGCGGCATGGTCCCCACGGGATAGGGAACGTCCCCGAAATTCTCAATCAGAATAGCGTCCACTCCTCCTTGAGTGAGCGCTCTTAAGTCCATCCGGGCCAGCTGAACGACCTCCCTCATGGAGCCATGAAAGCGGGGAGACCCGGGGAGGGGAGGCAGGTGCAGCATTCCGACGATGATCTTCCGTCCGGGCGTGAAAATGCCGCGCATTATCCCTCCTCCTTCTCCGAGCGGCGAGCGAAGCGGACAATTCCTTCCAGCGCTATCCGGATCAGAAGCTCCTCCTTTTGACGGCGCTGTCCATTTTCCAGCGTGCGTCCATCCAGTCCGCCGACGGTAGCTACGCACAGGCTTGCACATCGAATCCCCAGCGTCATGCCGGTGATGTAAAGGGCGGACGTTTCCATATCCGCGCCAATCACCCCGTGGCGGTATAGAAGCTGCAGAGGCTTCTCATCTTCAGGCTGAGAGCCAGATGTGCGCGACAGCACGGAGTAGAAGCCATCTGAGGTGGCAACCAGGCCGATTCGGTGAGGCACCCCAGATTCGATCAACACCGAGCGAAGGCTGTAAAAGAGATCCGGATCTGCCATGGCAGGGAAGGAGAGGGGAAGATAAGTAGTGGATGTGCCTTCCATCCGAACAGCACCCCAGGCCAGGATGAAGTCTCCCAAATCGGCATGGAGGGCCAGCATCGTTCCGGCGCGAATCGCGACCTGCACGCCGAAATAGCGCAACTCCTCCAGCGCGATAGCAGTAGCGGGCGCCCCCATGCCGGTGGAGACCCCGAGGATCCGCTCGCCACAGTAGCGCCCGGCGACCAGGGCGAACTCCCGCTCCTGGCCGATCCGGCGGGGATCCTCCAAAAAGCCCAGCAGCACCTCCAGGCGAGCTGGATCGCCCATCAGGATCGCCCAGGGGGCGCGCGCCTCGGGCGGGCACCGTAAGAAGCGAGGGGAGAAAGAATGCATCTACGACACCTCCGATGACGGGTTGCCAGAATGTTTCAACCCTGCAGAAGCCGCACGGCCTCCTTCAAGTCGACAACGCGGCCCATATAGCGCTCAATGTCCTCCAGGCTCGCCGCATGCAAATGGAGGTGGTTGGAGCCCACTGCCTCTCGAACGACCAGGACCTCATAACCCAGTGCGAAAGCGTCCTGGGCAGTCGCTCGGACACAAACATGGGTTTTCACTCCAGCCAGGACCAGCGTCTCGATGCGGCGCTCGCGAAGCAGGAGGTCCAGGTCCGTAGCGAAGAAGGCGCTGTATCGCCGCTTGTGAACGATTAGATCTTCCTCGGCCACCGGGAGACCTGCCGGAAATTCGGCCTGAAAGGATCCAGCCAGCGCATGCGGCGAAAGCTTGCGCCACTCGAAATCCTGGATGTGGCCCGGGCGATGCCACTCCCGAGCATGGATGACAGGACGCTTCCCCTGGCGGGCCGCCTGGATCAGCTCCTGAATGGCTTGGAGCACTTCCTCATAAGATGGATGATAATTCTCTCCACGGGGATCAAAAAACTGATTGATGACATCCACAAGAATTAAGGCTACGCTCATCGAGCGCCCCCCAGAGTGGATAGACAGAGCGATTCGCGGAAGAAACGGCGATAGCGACTTCGCACCTGCGCCAAGGTGGGTAGGCCCTGCTGGGCCCCCCATGCCTCGAGAACGAACGAAGCGACCACTGCCCCAACCTGGGCGCAATGCTCCGGGGATAATCCTTGAAGCCAGCCCCACAGGAAGCCCGCAGTAAACGCATCGCCGGCTCCAGTGGAATCCACCAGCCGGCGAGGCGGGACCGCCGGAATGGCCTTCCATCCCTGTCCATCCAGCACTCGAGAGCCCTCGCTTCCCGCTGTGATCACGATCGCCTGAACGGAGCCCTGAAGAAGTTCAGACCAATCCCTGATCTGAAGAGCCTCCTGGAGCCAGAGCGCCTCCATACGGTTCATGAGGATCGCCTGACTATGTCGGGCCAACCAGTCCAGCAGAGGGTGAGGCCAGGCTTTGGGATCCCCTTTCAGAGACCACAGGATCGGAATCCCGTGGCGCTGGAACCACACCGCGGCTTTCCGAACCATCGCTGGAGGGCCAACGGTGATCACCCCCAGCCTGATGCCCTTCCTCCATCTGTCCGGGATGCGGAGGGGGAGCCCCCGTCGCTCGGAGAAGCCGGGATCATAGAAGGTCAGATGATGACCTGCCCGGTCAATGAGCAACAGACAGAGAGGGCTTTGTCCCCCGCGAATAAGGACCACTCCCCGTGTGTCCACGCCCGCAGCCTTCAGCGCTGCAATATAGGCCCGGCCCGGGGCGTCATCACCAATTGCGGCGAGCACCCCGGCTCTCAGACCGAGTCGGACGCAGGCCACCGCGATATTCGCCGGACATCCGCCCGGGGTGGGATGGCTGGCGCGGCTCAGGATCCTGGCCGTCTGACCAGCCCTCGGCAGCTGATCGACCTGATAGATCCAATCCAGGCTGGGATAGCCTACTGCTAGAACCTGCGGGGTCCTTGCTTGATTGCCCATGTTGAATGCAGGATTTAGATAGATGTCTTGCGAGTCCGTCGATAGAAGGAGATTCCGGCGAGCACCGCGATCACCAGGATGAAGGGCAACATCTGGGGCCATTGGGGCGGAACACCCAGGCGGGTTTGCAATCGGATTTGGATAGCCTCGAATAGCCCAAACAACAGGCAAGCCAGCAAGGTAGGGCCCGGCCGGGCTTGCCCAAAGTAAATGGCGGCCAGGGCGATGAACCCCCTTCCGTTAGTCATATTCTCAAAGAACAGTTGCAGGTTTCCCAGGGAAAGCTGAACGCCGGCCAGCCCCGCCAGGGATCCGCTGGCGATCAGGGCCAGGGCCCGAACGCGATCCACGGGAATGCCCAGCGAGCGGGCCGCCTCCGGGTTTTCGCCCACCGCCCTCAGCCGCAGCCCCTCCGGCATGTGATTCAGGAACAGGGCGCTGAAGACGAGAAGAAGCCATGAAAGGTAAACCAATGGACTGTGGCCCATGATCACGTCGCCGAGAACCGGGATGCCTCGGAGAGCAGGGATCTCAACGGCCCCGAGGCCGGGCAGTTTTTCCGGCGCGAAAGCGCCGCGGGTGGCAAAGAGGATCTGGAGCAGATAACGGGTTAGGCCCAGCGCCAGCAGATTCAGCGCGAGGCCGGCTACAATTAAATTTGCCCGCAGCTTCAGGACGGTCAGAGCCATCAATGCGGCGAAGAGCGCCCCGGCGGCAACCGCGGCGAGGGCTCCGACCCATGCGCTCTGGGCGTAATAGGCGATCAAGACCCCTGTGAACGCCCCCACCAGCATCAATCCCTCCAGAGCCACATTGATCATGCCCGCTTGCTGGGACAGAATGCCCCCGGTAGCGGTCAGGATCAGGGGCGCTGTCATCCGTAGCATCGCGAACAGGATCGCCGGCAAGGCTCACGCCTCCTTCTCGGTGGGCGCCGTCATTCGTTCGCCCCTCCATTGAATCAACAGCTCAGCGGTTACCATCAGGATAATCACTGCTTCCAGGATCCGGACGAGCTCCAGAGGGATCCCGGCGAAAAGCTCCAGGCCGGATGCGCCGTTGCGGAGAGCCCCGAACAGCAGGGCGCCGACGAGGGTGCCAAAGGCAGTGGTTTGCCCCAGCAAAGCAATCGCGATCCCATCGTAGCCGTAGCCCGGAGAAAAGTTGGCGATGAACCGATAATGGATCCCGAGAACTTGAAAGGCTCCGGCCAACCCCCCTAAAAAGCCACTGAGGCCCATTGCGGTGAGGATCACGCGTGAGGAGCGGATCCCCGCCCAGCGCACGAAAAGCGGGTTCGAGCCATGCAGATTGAATTCGAAGCCCCATGTGGTCCGACTGAAGAGTGCTCCCACCCCCAGGACGCACAACAGGGCTAGTATGAATCCCGCATGCAATTGGGAAGGTGGAAGAAGGCGTGGGAGACGGACCGAGGGAGCGACCGTGGGAGACATCGCGTTGGCCAGCCCCGGGACGGCGAAGGGGTAGTTGACCAAATAGCTGGTGAACGAGATGGCAATGTAATTCATCATAATGGTGGTGACAATCTCATCCACAGCCAGCCAGGCCTTAAGGCCCCCAGGGATCAGTCCCCACAAGCTCCCTGCCAGCCCGCCCGCCAGGATGGCGGAAAGGATCAACAGCCCAACGGGTGCATTGGGCCATGTGAATCCCACCCAGGCCGCCGCAAAGGCTCCCATATAGAGGGAGCCCTCTACGCCGACGTTGAAGACCCCAGCCCGAAACGCGACGGCCGTTGCCAGGCCAGTAAGAATCAGGGGAGTAGCGATGGCCAAGCTGTCCGCCAGGGCCAGTCGGCTTCCCAATGCGGATTCAAATAGGGCGCGATAAGCGGCACCCGCCTCCCGGCCTGACAATTGGATGACGAGGGCCCCGATGGCCAGCGCGAGCCCCAGGGTTAAAACGAAGCGCGCAATTTCGCGCAGATCCCGAGGCGTGATCACGCGAATCATTCAGCTCCTCCGATCCAGCCCGTGCCCTGCCATTAACAGGCCGATCCATTCGGGATCAGCCTGGGAGACCGGTAGGGACCCGGCGATCTCCCCCCGATAAAGGACCAGCATGCGATCGGCCAGGACGAAGAGCTCATCCAGATCTGTGGAAATCAGCAGAACCGCTACCCCCTGATTCGCAAGATCCAGCAGTAGCCTTCGAATGGATTGGGTGGCCCGCATATCGAGCCCTCGCGTGGGGTGAGCGGCGATCAGCAGGCGAGGAATCGTGGAAACTTCGCGAGCGATGATGAGGCGTTGTAGATTGCCGCCTGACAGTGTTGAGGCAGGAGCTTCGATGCCAGGGGCCATCACCTCGAATTCCCGGATCAGCCGGGCGACATGAGTCTGAATGGCAGCGCGGTCCAGAACCCCCCACCGACTGAATGGAGGCAGATCATAACGAGTGGCAACCAGGTTGGCCCATACCGGCGAGGATAGACTGAGGCCTTCATGCAGGCGATCCGGAGGGATGACCGCGAGACCGCACCGGCGACGTTCCCGGACGGACATAAAAGTGATGTCTTTTCCATCCAGCCAGATCCGTCCCTTGCGAGGAAAACGAAGGCCAACCAGCAACTCGACCAGCTCCTGCTGGCCGTTCCCTTCCACACCAGCCACTCCCAAGATCTCCCCTCGACGCACTTCAAAGGAGAGATCTTTCAGCAAAATGCGACCGGAGGCCTCTGCCAGCTCAATGTCTTGGACAATCAATGTGGATGGGGCCTCCTCCACAACACGATTCATTGACCTGGTCACAGTAGCCACTTCCCCCACCATCATGCGCGCAAGCTCGCGCTCATGGGTGGCGGCGATGGGTCGAACCCCAACCACCTTTCCCCGGCGCAACACGGTGACCCGATCAGCGATCTCCATGACCTCGCTTAGTTTATGGGAAATAAAAATAATGGTGCGCCCTTCCTCCTTAAGGCGTTTGAGCATTGCGAGCAGCGCATGGGTTTCCTGGGGGGTCAGGACAGAGGTGGGCTCGTCCAGAATGATCAGGCGCGCGTCTCGATAAAGGAGCTTAAGGATCTCCACACGCTGCTGCTCTCCCACAGAGAGGTTGGCGACGCGCGCCTGAAGCTCCACCTCCAGCCCCAGACGTTCGATGAGAGCCTCCAGATCCTGCCGGGCGCGTCGGCGATCCAGGAGAAGGCCCCGGCGTGGCTCCTGATTGAGCACGATGTTCTCCAGGGCTGTCAGGGAAGGCACGAGCTGGAAGTGTTGATGAACCATCCCGATACCCAGCCGAATCGCTGCCTGGGGGGTGGGGATGTGGACCACCCTTCCCCCCAGGCGGATTGTTCCTTCGTCCGGGTTCTCCATCCCGTATAAGATGCGCATAAGGGTGGTTTTCCCGGCACCGTTCTCCCCGACCAAGGCATGGATTTCCCTTTCCTCAACAGAGAAATCCACCTGATCGTTCGCGACCACGCCGGGAAAGCGCTTGGTGATGCCTCGCATCTCCAAATATGCCATCAGCACCCCCGCCTAAGGTGTGGCGGTCACATCGGTCACCTTGATCTCGCCAGAGATGATCTTCTGCCGAAGCTCCTCAACCTGGGCAAGATACTCCCGGGGGATCAGATGGCGAGTGAACTTCATCTCGCTTAAGCCAACGCCGCCTTCCTTCAGGCCGTAGAAAACAGTGGTTCCGCCTTTGAGGGTTCCCTTGCAGAGCCGATCGATCAGGTCATAGACCGCGATGTCCACCCGCTTAAGCATGCTGGTCAGGACATGCCCGGGGGCAAGGTAATCCTGATCGGCGTCCACGCCGATAGCATAATGCCCGGTCTCCTTGGCGGCGGCGATGATCCCCTGGCCGGTGCCTCCGGCAACCTGATAGACCACATCAGCGCCCTGCTCGAACATGGCCAGAGCCAGCTCCTTGCCCTTGGCCGGATCCCCGAAGGTTTCCGAGTACGCCCGCAAGACCTGGACGTCCTTATCGATGTAATGAGCGCCTTCTTCATATCCGACCAGGAATTTGTCGATACCCTTAGACTTCGTACCCCCGATTACGCCGATGATTTTCTGGGGGTTAGCGCCGGGGATGTTGGTGTCACGGGTGACCATCGCCGCCAGGGCGCCAGCCAGGAAGGATCCTTCATGCTCTTTGAAAATCACGGAGACTATATTGGGTTGCTTGACCTCGATGTTCAGGATGGAGAACAGGACATTGGGGAAATCCAGGGCGACCCGCCCCAGAGGGTCAAAGTGCGTGTATTCGAGGGTGATCACCAGATCGAAGCCGGCCTTGGCCGCATCGCGCAGCAGCTTCTCCCCCTGGCCCACTGGATCCGGCGATTCGATAGGCTTCAGCTCAACCCCGAAATCCTGGACGGCCTTCGTGGCCCCGGCGAACCCCATGTCGTTATACGAGAGATCGCCCAGGCCGCCCTGGGCGATGATCAACGCCACTCGCTTGGCGCATTTGGCAGGTTGAGCAGGAGCCATCGCCGTAGGGGTTGGCGACGCAGCGGGAGCGGCACACGCAGCAATCAGCAGTGCAATGATCGCTATCAGCAATGGGATATTCTTGGCCTGTTTCATGGAAACCTCCTTTCTGTTTTCAGCGTTTAAGTCGAACACTGTAGCGATATAGATTTGGATGATAATAAGCCCGCACAAATTCAATGGGCGTCTGATCCGGAGCGTAGACAACCCGCGAGACAAGAAGCAATGGTGCGCCGCGGGGTAGATTTAGGAAACGCCCTTGTTCAGGATTGGCTGCTACAGCTTCAATGGTTTCCTCTGCTTCAGCCAGGACAATGCCCTTAGATTCCAACAGGGCATAGAGCGAGCCCGCGGATTCTAGCTCCTGAGCCGTCAGGTGAAGATAGGAGAGGTAACTGTCGTGAAGTCCCACCGGCTGGTCATCCGCGAGCCGGAGGCGGTAAATGCGCAGGACGGTTTTTCCGGGGGGGATCTTCAGGTAGGCGGCCACTTCGGAGTCTGTGGGGATATGACCGAAGAAGAGGATCCTGGAACTGGGTTTCATTCCACGGGATCGAATATCCTCAGAGAAGCTCACCAGACGCTGCAGGGGATGTTCGAATTTCCGCGGCGCCACGAAGGTTCCCCGCCCCTGGTAACGATAGATCAGCCCCTCGGCCAGCAGCTCCGCCATCGCTTGGCGTACCGTCGCCCGGCTAATTCCTAAGCGGGCCACCAGCTCAGGCTCTGAGGGAAGCCGATCTCCTGGCTGGAGGCGCCCTTCTCGAATGGCCTCCCGAAAAGCCTCCACCAGCTGATGATGGAGAGGGAGAGGCCCTCCTCGCCGGAAACGGAGTTTCAAATACTCTTCCATCGAGCCTCCATTATCCTAATGTTCGGACATTAGTATAATTTAGGTTGAGCTAGCTGTCAATCCCTGGACAGGGCTTTACCTTCAAGCTTGGTGAGCGAAAGGCTTGAATGGGGTTTGTTTGGAGGGGCAGGGGGTGGATCTGAGGCGGGCCAACCAGGCCACATCCAGCGCAGGGAAGGGGCGGGTTTGAACCCCGCCTGTAACTATTCAGCCGGGCCACATTCCGTTTGGAGCTCCCGCGAAGCGGCGGAAGGGCCCCACCCCCCTTTCTCCCCCCTCCCCACGGCCCAAAGGGCCGTGGGGA
>JAUQQB010000112.1 GCA_030550075.1 Chloroflexota bacterium
ATCGATTAACCCTGGGATGAGAACTCTATGGGAGTGCGCGAACGCTACGGCGATCTACCGCCCTTACCTCCGGATCTACCCCATCGCTTAAAACGGCTGGAGGCGGTCTTTCGGGAACACCCGGTGCGCCTGGCGTATCTATTTGGATCCATCGCCCGCGGCGATCCGGAGGCTCTCGATATCGATCTGGCCGTGCTCCCGGATGAAGGATTCTCTTTCTCTACGTTCTATACCGATCTCTCCATCGCCCTGGGGACTGAACGCCTGGATCTCGTGGATTTGCAGTTCGCACCCTATTATTTGAAGCGGGAAATCCTTCGGACCGGACGTTGCATCTTCGCGCGCTCGGAAATTGAACGGCAGACGTTTGAGCAACGGGTTCGCGATACAGCACGAGATGCGCGAATCCGGGTTCTCACTCAGGCCCGCGAATCCCAATGGGGGCTCCAACCAATGACTCTACGACGGGATTTCCTCTGGTCTGCGCTGTTGGAGCTCGAACGCGTGGCGGATGCGCTCGAAGCCTATCGCGTTCTCACAACGCAGGATCTGGAAGCAGATCTTCATCGGCGGTGGGCCGCAGAACGAGGCTTGCTGGCGGGCCTGACGCTGATCTTCCAAATCGCCGATCATATCCTGGTCGCTCGCTTCCACTATGAGGCGGAAACTTACGAGGATCTGCTTCGAGCGCTCCGGCGGGAGGGAGTGATCACCGGATCCCTTTATGACCAGCTGCGCGGAGCAGGGGGGTTCCGAAACATTCTGGTGCATGAATACATTCGGGTCGATCCCGCACGGGTGGTCGAGTTCCTTGAAAAAGCGCCAGGGGCTTTCCGGCGTTTTGCGTCCGAGATTCGGGCCTGGCTGTCGAAGCTTCCAGAAGAGGAGCTACCCCTTTGATCCTCGCCAAAGCGTCTCTTCTCCTCTCCTGGGGGTCCAGGGTTGGGTCCCTGGAAATGGCCGGGATGGCGGACGAAGACGGTCGCTCCGGCTCCAAATTTAACACGGGGGTGAAGGGCCGGGGATGTCTGTCGAGATCATAAACGAACGCTTTGTCGTCCAGGGGCGCGCGCTCGCCTCGCTGCGAGAGATCAATCGCCTGCCAGATCCGATCAAGCGGGCGATTTACCGCACGCTGATCCCGGACTTCCTTCTGGAGCGGTATGGCATCGATCCCATCGCCCTCAGCGATCCCGAAGGGCGTCCCCTGGTGGTCATCGACGCACCCCCGGGAAGCCCTGACGTCGAGATCCGGATCTGGCGGCGGCTGGACGATCAGGACCCGCTGGTCTATCTGCATTTCGCGGAGACCATGCACAATCGGATTATCGTCCTGCTGTTCATGACGAACGACCCCGAATCTCCTCGCTTCGATGTGGATCGGGACTGGCAGGGCCGACCAACCAAGTATGGAACGATGAGCCGGAACATCGAGGCGGAGATCGCGGCGATGCAATTCGGCCTGGCCCCGGGCCAGGTGAGGAGGGGCTTGCGCCTGACCAAGCACATGCTCCCGCTGTTCGAGCGCTTCATCGCCCGCCTGGGCCATGATCTGTTTCTGGTTGAGCCTCTGGCCTATCACGCGGCGATCCTCTTTGAGCGCTACGGCTGTGGATATATCCAGGGACGGATGAAAATGGAGTGGATCCATCGGGAATTCCAGCCGGGTGGGGAATTGTATCGGCGGCTGGACGGCTCCACACCCTTCCGCCAACCCGGGATGGAGCGAACCGTTCGCGGGCGTTCCTGGGCGATCTATGATGGCATCCTGGGCGAGCCCTTCGATGACGTTCAGATGTATAAGCGGGTGGGCCATCACGCCGGGGTTTGCACATTCCCAGACGCGGTCTGGTAACTGGTAGGGAGAGTGGAGCTCCGGGATTCTTCTGCGATCATGGAAACCATCGGGCGAGCACTGCTGATCCTATTCTTCACCGGGATCCTGTGGTGGGGGATCGGTCAGGCCTTACGTTTTCGATGGCCCGGGATGGATCCAGAACGAGCACGGCGGCTTGAGGCCGCTTTCTCGCTCATTCGCAGCCTTCTACGAGCTCTGGCTATCGCCGTGGCGATCCTGATGCTCCTCTCCATGCTCGGTCTGGACCTCGCCCCCCTTCTGACCGGCGCAGGCCTCGCCGGGCTGGTCGTGGGCCTGGCCGCCCAGAGCCTGATCCGGGATCTCCTCGCAGGCCTGGTGATCGTGATGGAGGGCCCCTTTGGGATCGGTGATACCATCCGGGCCGCCGGGTTGACCGGCACCGTGGAGCGAATCACGATGCGGGCGACCTACCTCCGGGATGCGGATGGCACCCTGCATGTGATCCCCAACAGCATGCTGGGGGTGGTGAGCAACTTAAGCCGGGATTGGGCAAGGGTGTCGATTGATCTCCCGGTGCCCCGGGAGACCCGGCTGGAGCAGGTTGAGGAAGCGCTCCGATCCGCCGCCGAGGCCCTCCTGCAGGACCCTCAAGCCGCGGAAGAGCTTCTGGATCCTCCGGTGATCACGGGCATCGAGGGGATCGGCGAGACCACATTCACGATCCGGGTGGAGGTCCTCGCCCGACCGAAGGGCCGCTGGACAGTTGCCCGTCGGCTACGGTATCATTTGTTGCAGGCCCTGCATCGTTCCAGCAGGCAAGAGATCGTAAACCCGGAGGCGAGTTAGATGCGTTCGAGAAACGAATGTGGGATAGTTGCTCTTGTGAGTATACTGATGGCCGCCTGTCAGGGAGGGCCATTCCAGATGGCCCAGGTGCCACCCACGGCCACCCTCCCGCCCACCCGCACGCCCCGCCCCACGGCAACAGCCACGTTCACGCCGACGATCACGCCCTCGCCGACGGCGACGTTCACCCCCACGCCAACCGAAACGCCCACGCCGACCCACACGCCGACGCGGACTCGCCCGCCCTTCACGCCCACGCCGCGTCCCACCGCGACGCCCACTCCTTCTCCCACGCCGGCCTTTGATTTCTATCCGGAGCCGATGTCGAAGGCACCGAACTGCGGGACGGTTTATATGGAGGGCTATGTCCGGGACGCCGCGGGCAATCCGCTTAATGGGGTATGGTATCGCCTGCGGATGTTCTTCCCCTCGGGCAGCGGCTACGAGCAGGTCTGTCTCTCGCCCGGGGATGGAAATTGTGAAGATTACAAGCAGAGCGGCGGCCGCGCGCCTGGATTGTGGGGTTTCGCACCTCTGAATCCCGCCGACTACTCCAAGCCTTTCCGGTTCATCATTGAGATTGTTGAGAGTCCCAGCAATCCCCGTCCGCTCTCGCCGCCCGTGGTCATTGATCATCAGGATTGCAACCAGGCGGGTCAATATGTCTTCGACTGGAAACGCCGATATTGATGAGCCTCTCCAATCCTGAGAAGTATCACACGAATTCGTGTCCATCTTATGAACCTTATCTTGCCAAAGTGGCAATCTGGAAGCCAATCGGGTGCTCCATCGGGGAGGGTGAAAGCCCCTCCCCGAAAAATCCAAAAACCTGCTGTAAGGGGCTGGGTCTCGCTCCCGTCTCCATCGCCTCCAGGCGTTCCTCTTGCACCGCGAGACTCCACAAACCCTTCCAGGGCGTGGGAGCAAGCTGGCTTGCTCCCACGCCCTGGAATCCTCCGGCGATATAAGAAAGGAGTCTGAGATGTCTATGTTACGCCGGATGTTCCAGAAGCTCAGTCCTGTGCTGGTGGTGTTACTGCTCCTTGAGGCCTGTCGCCCCGCGCCGACTCCGACCCCAACTCCCATTGTCTCGAAGTTGCCTCCGATTCTGATCGCCCGCACCCCGGAGCCCGGACAGGAAGTGACCCCCGAGATGCCCCTGCGCCTGGTCTTCAGCGAACCGATGGATCGGGCGTCGGTGGAAGCGAACCTGCGCGTGATCCCGGCTGTCGCCGGCCGTTTCGTCTGGGAGGCGGGCGATCGGATCCTTCGGTTTCTTCCTCAAGCTCCATGGAAACCAGATGCTGAATATGAGGTTCGCCTGGAGAACGCACGGGCCCGCAACGGCCATCTCCTGGCCCGCCCGGTGACCTTCCGCTTTCGCACCGCTTCTCCCCTTGCTGTGGCTGAGGTGATCCCAGCCCCCAATGCCCGGGATGTCGATCCCCGCTCCCCGGTCACGGTCATCTTCAACCGACCCGTAGTTCCCCTGCGCAGCGATCTCGCCTCAGGTGATCTGCCGCAACCCCTGGCCTTCGATCCGCCCATCAGGGGCACAGGCCGCTGGATCAACACGAGCATCTATTCCTTCCAGCCGGAGGGAGCATGGGAAGCGGGCCGCACCTACACTGCCCGTGTGGTGGCCGGCTTAAAGGATCTCACCGGCGTGACCCTGGAAAAGGATTATACCTGGACCTTCACGATTCGCCGGCCAATGGTGCGTGATTACGAGCCAGGTCCCGGCCGGCTCATGGATCTGGATCTGAACACGCCGATCTCTATTACCTTCAACATGGAAATGGACCGTGCCTCCGTGGAGGCCGCGTTCTCCATGCGGGAGGGCGCGGAGGATGGCCCGACGGTCCCCGGACGTTTCGAGTGGATCAGCCAGACCCTGGTCTTCCGGCCCGCCCAGCCCCTGAAGTTGGAGACCCGCTACTTCGTCCGTCTGGAACAGCGTGCCGCGGCCCCTTCAGGAGCCACATTGGATGGACCGGTAGCCTGGGCCTTCACGACTCCTGCCTATCCTCGTCTTGAGGGCAGCAGCCTGAGCTCAGCCGGCCTCAGCCGTCTGGATCCCGACGACTCGATTGAGCTTCGCTTCAGCTCCGGCGCGATTCGCCCTGAGACCGTCTGGCCTAATTTGCGCTTTGAACCCCCCGTCTCCGTCACCCAGGTCTTCACGATCTGGAACCCGGAAGAGGGCGTGTTCACGCTCCATGGCCAGTGGCAGCCGGGAACTATGTATACCCTGACGGTGGGCCCTGGCATCGCGGATCGCTATGGCAACCGACTGGATCGCCAGCACACGTTCACCTTCACCGTCGATCACCTGGATCCTCTGGCTTATCTGAACATCGGCAGTCCCTATCCTCCTCTGATTCTGGTGGGGACCTACACGGAGACCACCGCCTTTCTCTCAACCCGAAATCTGAGCCGGGTGGATTTCACCCTGGCCCGATTGAGCCTGGAGCAATTCATCACCTTAAGCCGGGATCCGGAGGCAACCTTCCAGTACACTGCGCCCGCTGAAGCCCTCATGGCCCGCTGGACCTTCACGGTCCCGGAGGTGATCACCGATGTCATTATGCTGAATCGCATCCCGCTGGCGGGCCCGGCCCGCCGAGCCCTTTCCACGGGGCTGTACCATCTCCGAATGGATGTCCCGGTTTCCCTGGAAAACCGACCCGGCCGCTACCTGATGGCCGCGGTGGATCTCAACGTGGTGGTCAAGGTGGCTCCCCAGGAGGCCCTGGTCTGGGTCACCGACATGGCCTCCGGCCGCCCGGTCCAGGGGATACCGGTTCAGCTGTTCGAAGCCGATGAAGGGCGCGTGGAGCTCCAGGGGGTCCGCGCCACCGGGGCGGATGGGATCGCCCGCTTCGAATGGTCGGAGCCAATCCCGCTCTGGCGGATGCGGGTGGCGGTAGCCGGAACGCCGGGCGGCCGCTTCGGGATCGGAGCGAGCGCCTGGTCTGATGGGATCGAGCCGTGGCTGTTCGATTTGCCGGCGGACTACGAGCCCCCTCGCTTCCGGGTCTACTGGCAAACCGATAAGCCGATCTACCGCCCGGGCCAGACGGTGCACTTCAAGGCGATCGTCCGGTCGGATGATGATGCCCGTTACACGCTGCCACCCACCCGAACGCTTCCCATCCACATTCAAGATCCGGAGGGCCGTGAGGTCTACTCCGCGACCCTGACTCTGAACGACTTCGGCACGGCGGAGGGGACCTTCCCCCTGGCGCAGGACGCGATTCTGGGACCCTATACGCTGATGGCCGATCTCCCGCCTGGCCCCTACAACCACACGGTTTCCTTCCTGGTGGCCGCTTATCGCCGCCCGGAGTTCCAGGTCAATCTTTCCACGGAGCGCCCTGCCTACGTGGCGGGTGAGGTAATCCAGGCGTTGTTAGAAGCGACCTATTACTTTGGCGGGCCTGTGGCCGGAGCGAAGGTGGAATGGACCGCGCGCGCCCGCCCCTATTTCTTTGAATACACCGGCCCGGGCTACTACTCCTGGACCGACTATGATCCTTACAGTGCTTATGAGGGAGAGGGCGAGGAAGTCATCGCCAGCGGCAGTGGGACCACCGATGCCCAGGGACGCATGCTTATTCGTCTTCCAGCGGATCTGGGGAAGCGCACGGGGAGTCAGACGATCATCCTGGAAGCCAGCGTCACCGATCCAAATGATAACCTGGTGGCTGGGCGGACGGAGGTGGTGGTCCACGCGGGCCGCTTCTATATCGGCCTGCAGGCCGAATCCTACATTGGGGAAGCCGGCCGGCCGCTCACGCTCACTGCAAAGACGGTCGATTGGGAAAGCCGCCCGGTCGGCGGCGTGGCGCTGACCTGGACTGCTTACCGGCGAGAGTGGTTTAGCGTGATGCAGGAGACCGACCGTGGGCCGATGTGGACCTGGACTTATAGCGACACGGCGGTGATGAGCGGCACGCTCCAGACCGACGCGGACGGCATGGGACGCCTCACCTTCGTTCCACCGGATCCCGGAACATATGTGGTGAAGGCCGAGGGCGTTGATGCGGAAGGGCATCGGGTGCGAAGCGCGGAGTTCGTGTGGGTGTCCGGGCGCGGAGTGGTGGCCTGGCGTCAGGAGAACAACGATCGTATCGAGCTGATCGCCGACCGTCGGGAGTATGCGCCAGGGGACACCGCCACGATCCTGGTCCCTTCCCCCTTCACCGGGACGGTGACCGCTCTCATGACGGTGGAACGCGGACGCATCCGGCGGGCTGAAGTGCGTACCCTGGAAGGGAACGCGCCCACCCTGGCCATTCCGCTTTCTGAGGAGGATGCGCCGAACGTCTTCGTCTCCGTGATCCTCATCCAGGGCATCACACGGGAGAACCCCGTGCCGGGCTTTAAGATGGGCATGGTGAACCTCCCGGTGAAGCCCACCCGGCAGACCCTCCGCATCGATCTGATCCCGGATCGGGATGTGGCGGCCGGCGCCCATTATGGCCCCCGTGAGACCATGACCGTCACCATCCGCACCACCGACGCGGATGGACGGCCGGTCCCTGCGGAGGTGGCGGTGGCGGTGGTGGACGCCTCGGTCCTGGCCCTGGTAGATCCGAACACGCCGCCCATCGTGGATGGGTTCTATAGCCGGCGTAATCTCTCCGTTCTCACCGGGGTCTCGCTGATCTACAACCTGAACCGGGTGACAGTGCGGATCGCTCGCGAGCGCAAGGGCGGCGGCGGAGGTGTGGCGGAGGCCTTCGGCGAGATTCGTCGGGAATTCCCGGACACTGCTTACTGGAATGCGGTTTTGCGGACCGATGAGAATGGGACTGCTGTCTTCTCCGTGCGATTACCGGACAACCTCACAACATGGCGCATCACCGCAAAGGGAGTCACCCTGGATACCCGTGTGGGCGAGGCCACGCTGGATGTGATCAGCACCAAAGACTTACTGATTCGCCCCAGCGTGCCGCGGTTCTTCGTGGCCGGGGATCGCGTCACCCTGGGCGCCGCCGTTCACAATAATACATCCCAGACGCTGCCGGTCACCGTCCGCCTGGAGGCGCAGGGAGTGACGCTGGAAAACCCGGCGGTGCAGGAAGGCCGCCTTCCGCCGGGCGGCATGGCTCGCTTCGAGTGGACCGGGGTGGTGGCGCGGGTGGAGGCCGTGGATCTGACCTTTTACGCGGAGGGCGGGGGGTTCCGGGATGCCACCAAACCCACCCTGGCCCGGCCCGACGGCACGGTCCCGGTGCTCCGCTATGTAAGCCTGGAGACGTTGGCCACCGCCGGGATGTTAGAGACGCCGGAACCCCGGCTGGAGATCGTGGCCATCCCGCCCGAGCCGGAGGTCACCGGAGGGACGATGACCCTGCGGCTTTCCCCCTCCTTGGCGGCGACTGCTCTCGATAGCCTGGCCTGGCTGGAGCACTTCGAGTATGAGTGCACCGAGCAGACGATCAGTCGCTTCCTGCCGAACATCGCCACCTATCAGGCTCTTCTCCGCCTGAACCTGGCCCGTCCGGATCTGGAGGAACGCC
>JAUQQB010000113.1 GCA_030550075.1 Chloroflexota bacterium
ACGGACTGCGTAAGTCCTACGGAATTCACGATGTGCGGGGGAGATACCAGCCCACTGTTCGGTTGGCGCGCGTCAGATACGTGCGGGCGATCCGCTGCACATCTTCCGGAGTCACCTGGGCGAGATGCTCCAGATAGGTCTCGAACCAGGTGTAATCTGCGAAGATCTCGCTCCAGCCATACCAGAAGCCCTGGTTGGTTACGGACTCGCTGCTGTAGGCGAAGTCCGCGCGGGCCTGTTTGAGGGCCTTCTCAAACTCCTCCGGACGGATGAGTTCGGATTGCAGGCGCTGGATCTCGGCGTCGATGACGGCCTCGGCCTCTTCCAGGCGTCGGCCGGGTTGGAGGGTAACCGTGAGGCTGTAAAGGAAGGGGTCCACGGTAGGGATCAGACTGCTTCCAACATCGGCGGCGATTTGCGTTTCCACCAGAGCCCGGTAAAGCCGCGAGGTCTTGTTCGAGGTGCCGCCGCTGAAGCTCAGGGAGCCCGTGCCGGCCAGCACGGCGTTCAGGATCACCAGGGGCATAAAGTCGGGATGGGGCGCCTCCGGGACGTGATAAGCGATCTCCAGGTAGGCCGTGTTCCCCTCCCCTTCGACGACGACCCGGCGCTCCCCTCGCTGGGGAAGCTCCGCCACCTGCAGGCGGGGGATCTCGGGGACCGGACGGATACGGCCGAAGGCCCGCTCGATCACCCGCAGCGCTTCCGGAATGCGGAAATCGCCCACCGCCACCACAGTGGCGTTATTGGGAGCGTAGTAGATCCGATAATGGCGGTAAAGATCTTCCCGCGTCATCGTCTGGAGATCCCCCGGCCACCCGATGACATCATGACCGTAAGGATGGACATGGAAGGCGAGGGCCTGCACCTGCTCGCTTAACAGGAAAAGGGGATTGTTCTCAGCCCCATGCCGTTCGGAGAGGATCACCGTCCGCTCCGCTTCCACTTCCCTTGGATGAAAGAGGGCCTTCGTCATCCGATCCGCCTCGATCTCCGGAGCGATCGTCCAGCGATCCGAGGGCAGGGTCTCGAAATATGTCGTGAAATCGAGCCAGGTGAACCCGTTCCAGGCACCGCCCTCCCGGGAGATCAGTCGGTCCAGAGTTCCCTTTGGATAGGTGGGGGTGCCCTTGAAGAGCATGTGCTCCACCCAGTGGGAGATCCCGGTGAGGCCGGTGGGCTCATCCCGGCTTCCCACGCGATACCAGACCCAGAATGTGACGACCGGAGCGTGATGCTGCTCTTTCAGCACCATAGTCAGCCCGTTATCCAGCGCCGTCTTCAGGAAACCATCCCGACGCACCGGACGGAAGCGTCGAGAAGTTCGGGAAACAGATCGTCGTGTCATTGCCCTCACCTCAGCAGATAGGGCAGGAGGAAAGCCAGGGCAATCTGACTGCTTAAGAGAAGCGCCGCCAGTATGCCGATGCGGCGCAGATCTCGTCGCACATAAGCGTAATCGTAATTTGCCAGCCCGGATGTCGGCCGGCGAGAAGATATGGGGCTCGGCGAGGGCGGCAACGAGGCCTCTCGGGCCGGCGCCGGGATTGTTCGAGAAGGGGCAGACGATGTGGATCGCACCCGTCGTTTCTTGGCCATGGGAAGAACGCTCCTGGCTGAAAGATCTTCAACCCCTTATGCAACTTCTTCGTTCTCCACGGGTTTGGGAGGGCCGGGACACCGCCGAAGGCCGCGGCCCAACCCCCCAGAGGTAGGCGGCGAAGCCGCCTGCTTCCCACCGGTTCTTCAGCGAGCGATCTCCACCGCCCGGGTCTCTCGGATCACAGTAACCTTGATCTGACCGGGATACTGCATGGTCTCCTCGATCTTCCGGGCGATCTCCTGAGACATCTGGATCACAGCGAGGTCGTCTACTTCCTCCGGCTTCACGATGATGCGGATCTCCCGTCCGGCTTGGATCGCGTAGCATTCAGCGACGCCCGGGTAGGAGCGGGCCAGGTTCTCCAGATCCTGGATCCGCCTGAGATACATCTCCAGGGTCTCCCGACGGGCACCGGGCCGGGCGCCGGAGATGGCGTCGGCGGCCTCGACGATCACCGCCTCAATGCATTCTTGTGGAACCTCGTGGTGATGGCTGGCGATGCAGTTCACCACTTTGGGTGGTGTCCCATAGTGTCGGGCCAGCTCTGCGCCGATCAGGGCGTGGGTGCCCTCCACCTGATGATCCACTGCCTTTCCAATGTCATGCAACAGCCCGCCCATCCGGGCGATCCGCACATCGGCGCCCAGCTCTGCGGCGATCATCCCGGCCAGCCAGGCGACCTCGACTGCATGATGCAGCTGATTCTGACCGTAACTGGTGCGGAACTTCAGACGGCCCAGGAGGCGGATGAGCTCAGGGTGCAGGCCGGTCACTCCTACCGCGGCCGCGGCCTGCTGGCCTTCCTCCCAGATGATCCGCTCCACCTCCTCCCGGGCCTCGGCCACCACCTTCTCGATCCGCGCCGGATGGATCCGCCCGTCCTGGATCAGGCGGGTGAGGGCGATGCGTGCGATCTCCCGGCGCACCGGATCGTGGGAAGAGAGGGTGATGGCCTCCGGGGTGTCATCCACGATGATCTCCACCCCGGTGATCTTCTCCAGGGCCCGTATGTTGCGGCCGTTCCGCCCGATAATGCGCCCTTTCATCTCATCATTCGGCAGGGGCACCACCGAGACGGTCAATTCAGCAACCTGCTCGCTGGCGATGCGCTGGATGGCGGTGGCGATGATCTCGCGGGCGCGCTCTTCCGCCTGAACCCGTGCCTCGGCTTCGATCTGTCGATAGAGGCGCGCCATGTCCTCCCGCGCTTCTTTTTCCATCATCTCCAGGAGGGCCTGACGGGCCTGCTCGGCGGTCATCCCCGCCACCTGCTCCAGGGCGGCTCGGCGCTCCTCCTCAAAGCGGCTGATCGCCGCCTGCAGTTGAGCACTTTGACGATCCAGCTCCGCCTGACGCTCGTTCAGACGGCGCTCCTGTTTCTCCAGCCGTTCCGCCCGGCGATCCATCTCTTCCCGTCGATGGCGCAGGCGCTCCTCTTCCTTACGGAGATCGGCCCGCCACCGGCGCAGCTCCGCTTCGGTAGTCTCCCGCAGGCGAAGGGCTTCATCCTTCGCCTGAAGAAGAAGCGCTGCCGCCTGTTGTTTGGCTTCCTCGATCAACCGTTGCGATTCCTGCCGCGCGGCCTCGATCTCGCTGCGGAGCTGCTCTCGAATCCGTTGCTGGACCAGTTGCTTTCCCAAAAACCATCCCAGCGCACCGCCGCCGATGACTCCGATTACGGCCAGCAGGACAATGATTAGCCAGTCCATGGTGTATCCTGTCTCGGTTGAGATGCGAAAAGATTCTTGGCTCTTTAGGAACTTGCCATGGAATCGCCAGAGAGCCAAATTCTTTGCCACGGCCTTTCAGGCCTGTGGAGAGGAGGGTAGGGGGAGGGGCCTCCGGCTCCCCCGCTTGTGCGCTTTGTCCGCACTTGTTTTAGATAGGAGTTACGCAGTTGAAAGCTCTAAAGGTGAAACGGAATGGCCCCACCCCCCTTCTCCCCCCCCAAAGCCCCCATGGGAAACGAACTGCGTGAGTCCTATTAGATTTGAATATGATCCTACTTGTTCACGGGTTGACTCCCGCCTTTCTCCTGCTCTAGAGCTCGAAGGACCTCCAGCACCAGCTCCCCATTAAATCCCCGACGAATAAGATATCCCGCCAGGCGTCGCCGGAAGGTGAGGGGATCCAGGCCCCGCAACCGTCGGGCCCGTTCACGGGCCAGGCGCAGGGCGAGGGCGCGCTCATCAGGAGAGGCCTCCTGGAGGACCTCTTGAATGATGGCTGGGGAGATGCCTTTTCGCCGGAGCTCCGCCTGGAGGGCCCGGTGACTGCGCGGCCGAAATGTGGTCCGGTTCTCCACCCAGAATTGGGCGAAGGCTCGATCATCGACCAGCCCCACGCGCCGGAGTCGCTCCAGCTCCGCTTCCACCGTTTGAGTGTCGAACCCTTTTCGGCGCAGATGGTCGGCGACTTCCCGCTCGCTGCGTGGGCGATAACTTAGGAACCGAAGGGCGACCTCATGCGCCTGCTCCAGAAGATCCCGTTCCAGGAGCTGGCGGATCTCCTCATCGGTGAGCACCTGGCCTGGGCGCAGCTGCGCGGCCTCCATCGCCGTCAGCCGAAAAGCCCGACGGCCATCCAGGTAAACGACCACCCGGCCGCTCTTCAACGCCCGTAAATCCGTGATCCGACCGCCCATAAGGCCTCAATGCAAAGGAAGATCTTTTAGGAGGTACTACACGAATTCGTGTCGTACCTTTCTCCCGGAGGAAGCGAGCATCGCCTTCCTGATGGGCGACCTCCTATCCTCCTCGACCTATTCGGCTTCCAGGATTGGGGCGGCCTCTTCAGCACCCTCTGCGCTCACCCCCAGGCGTTTGAGGGAGGCTGCACGGGCGGCGTTTTCTCGGATCTGGCGTTCCAGCTCCTCCAGCAACTCCGGATGGGCTTTCAGGAACTCGCGAGCATTCTCCCGGCCCTGGCCCAGACGGGTATCTCCGTACAAGAAGAAAGTGCCCCGCTTGGTGATCAGCCCCAGCTCCGTCGCCAGGTCCAGGATGTCCCCCGCCTTGCTGATCCCCTCATTGTAGAGGATATCGAACTCCGCCTCGCGGAAGGGCGGGGCCACTTTGTTCTTCGTGACCCGAACCCGAACCCGGCTCCCGATAATCTCACCGCCCGCCTTCAGATTCTGCAGGCGGCGGATCTCCAGGCGGACCGAGGCGTAGAACTTGAGAGCCATGCCGCCCGTTGTGGTCTCCGGGTTGCCAAACATCGTGCCGATCTTCATCCGCAGCTGGTTGGTGAAGAGCATCGCGGTATTGGACTGACGAATTGCCCCGGCGAGTTTGCGCAGGGCCTGGCTCATCAGGCGCGCCTGGAGCCCCACATGAGCGTCGCCCATTTCTCCTTCGATCTCTGCCCGCGGCACCAGCGCTGCCACCGAATCCAGGGCCACCACATCAACAGCGCCACTGCGGATCAAGGTCTCCGCAATCTCCAGCGCCTGCTCCCCCGTGTCCGGCTGGGCTACGTAAAGGTTATCGATGTCCACGCCGCACTGCTGGGCGTAGTGGGGATCGAGGGCATGCTCCATGTCAATGAACGCTGCGACCCCACCCCGCTTCTGAGCCTCGGCGATCACATGAAGACAAAGCGTGGTCTTCCCCGAAGCCTCCGGGCCATAGATCTCCGTAATCCGTCCTCGAGGGATGCCTCCCACACCTAAGGCGAGATCCAGGGCCAGGGAGCCTGTGGGGATGACATCGACCGGCTGCTGAACGGCCTCCCCCAGGCGCATGATCGTTCCTTCCCCAAACCGTTTCGTCAACGTCAGCACCGCTGTCTCCAGAGCCTTCCGTCGCGCGTCGTTTACCATCGTTCACCTCTCTCGATCAGACTCGAGCAATCCGCAAGCCGCTTTTCGAGGGATCGTCTTGCTTGGCACCCTCGCTTCAAGCATAGTTTACGTTTAGAAAGTCCAGCATGCAAACCCGTGCTGTGCATTGGATTCGGGTTGCTTCTTTCCTGAAGATTCGAGGTTTCAAGAGCCGGTTGGGCCCTCTTGAGTTGGGGTCTATGGCTCAGACCCTAGGTATAATGATGGAAGAAGGTGAGGCTGAGGAGCACATGATGAGCTCGCTGCGATGGATCTTATGGGGTGGGGATCTCTTGGTTTTCCTGCTCTTTGCGGCTCTCGGAAGAGCCAGCCATGGCTTGCTTACCGAGGATTCGATGATCTGGGGCATAGTGCGGGCGGCGGCCCCTTTCTTTGTCGCCTGGGCGATCGTGGCATGGGCAGCCCGCTTAGATCGAGTGGATCCCATGCGCTCGCTGGGTTCCGTGGCGCTACGAATCGGGTTGGCCTGGCTCGGAGCGGGGATCCTCGGATTAATTCTCCGGAGCCTGGCCCTCGGCCGGCCGGCACCGCTTCCATTCGCTGCCGTTACCCTGGCGGGCAATGGGCTTTTGCTCATCCTCTGGCGAGAGCTTCTGCAAATATGGATTGCGCGCAAGCAGAGGGCGGCGTTTGTCAAAAAATAGCCTTTCTTCCGAAGTGGAAGGCCTTCTATGGCTCCATGGAATAAACCGAGCGCTTCGTTCTCGATAGGAACTCGTGAGTAGAACAGGAGTATTGCAATGAGCTCAGCGGAGACGCTTGCTCGCATTCAGGAAGTGAAGCGACGGCGGGAGGCCGAGCTGCTGCACAAAGCCAACGTGGTGGCCGTGGGGATCGGCTATCGGCAGCGGGGTGGCCGCTCCACCGATGAGCTCTGTCTCGTGGTCTCCGTCCGCCACAAGGTTCCACTGGAGGCGTTAGCGCCCGAGGATCGCATTCCCTCCGAGATTGATGGCGTGCCGGTGGATGTTCAGGAGGTGGGTACACTGCGGGCGTTATAGGGCCGTGCTGCTCAGGCGAGGGACTTTAAGATGCTGTTGCTTAGTGTCTCCCTGTTACTTCTAGCGCTGGCAATCGGCGGTCTCGGATGGCTCCTCCGGCGACGCATTCACCTTCCGCGCGGCAGGGTCTTGGATGAGGATATGTCCAGCGCCAGAGCCTCTCCTCCGCTCTCCGCCTCCCGTTATTCCCTGATCGGCAGACCGGATTATCTGATCCGGCAAGGGGAGGCCATCATTCCGGTAGAGGTGAAAACCGCATTCGCTCCCCGTTCTCCGTATCCTTCTCATGTGATGCAACTGATCGCCTACTGTCTGCTGGTGGAAGAGACATTTGGCCTTCGCCCGCCCTATGGATGGATTCGCTATCGGGATCGGTCTTTTCAGGTGGAATATACCCCTGAGCTCCGGGAGGAGCTCCTGAGGGTCCTGGCCTCCATGCGGCGGGATCTGGAACGGGGAGAGGCCCATCGCCAGCATCACGCTCCAGCCCGCTGTCGTGCATGCGGGTTCCGAACGATCTGCGAGGAGTCGCTGGTATAAGGAAGTGATGGGCCTGGGGGCGTGCTCCCAGACCCATCACCTCAGGCTTCATGCCCAGAATAGGTACCACACGAATTCGTGTCGTACCTTATAAGCGCCACCGGCCCCATGGCCTGCATCCGGGTTTTCTCAATTCCGTTGCAGGAAACGCTCCAGAGCAGCCCAGTGGGCCGGGGCCGCCCAGAGCTGGGCGAACCACTCCCGCTCGATTCGAAGGGCTTCCTGGAAAGGAAGCGCATCCCCTTCGCGAATCACCGCCTTGATCGCCCGCACCGCCTCGGGATCCCAGCGCAGGAGCTCCCGGGCCAGAGCTAGGGCTTCGGCAAGGGCCTGGCCGGCGGGGGCCATCCGTTCGACCAGCCCCAGGCGGAACGCTTCCTCCGCGCTGATCCGACGGGCAGTCAGGAGGAGCTCCAGGGCCCGGCCATATCCTACCCGTCGGCGCAAGCGTTGCCCTCCGCCCCATCCGGGGGTGAGGGCCCAGGTGACCTGCACGAAGGCGAGATCAGCGTCTTCTGCCATCACCCGCAGATCACAGGCCAGCGCCACTTCCACGCCCCCACCCCGTGCGGGCCCATTGATGGCCGCGATGCTGATCCAGGGGGCTTCTTCCAGCTGGCGCAACGCCTCACCCATGACCTGTCCCAGTCGATAGCCATCTGCCGTCGTGCGGTAATGGGCCATCTCGTAGAGATCAGCCCCGGAGAGGAAAGCTCCTTCCGCGCCGGTGAGGATGACCACCCTTAGCCCAGGATCCTGGGTGGCCTCCTCTACTGTCTGAGCGAAGGCCTCCATGGTGGCCCAATCCATTGCGTTCCGTCGCTGAGGGCGATTCACCATCCAGATTGCAAGCTCCCCCTGGCGTTCCACTCGTAGCATGAAGGCTCCCTCCCGACAAAGATGTAGGTTTTTGTAGGACAACTGCTCGCAGTTGTCCTACACGCCCGTTTCTGGGTCGCCCTCGTAGAGGGCGAAGCGATCTCCAAAGGGAAGGGAGAGATAGCTTCGCCTTTGGCTCGCAATGACCGCCGGAACAGTTACACAAATGTTGATTTCGCGGGGAAGGGCCTCTGTCATCACACAGGGTTCAATAAAAGCAAGGGGCCGGCGATGCCTCTGGCGTGCCGGCCCCTAAATCCCTTAGGAGTTACGCAGTTGAAAGC
>JAUQQB010000114.1 GCA_030550075.1 Chloroflexota bacterium
GCCTTCCTTTCAGGAATCTGAGGATTGATGATTTGCTGCGTCCTCCATATTTGAGGGCGCAACAAATCATCAACACCATATCTGGGCTCTGACGGACAGGGCTCCCCGGAAATTCCCAGAGAACCAGAGGTTCTTTATTTCCCCTCCCCATGGCTCTTTGGGCCGTAGGGAGAGGAAATAAAGAGAATCAGGTGATTATCCGCCGAATCATGCAACAAGTCTATGGACGGGGTGCCTGCATCAAGGGTTATGACCTACCGCGAACAGGCGATCTCACCGAGCCTGCAAAATCCCTTAAGGAGCTACTGGATTCCCACCCGGATGGTGATCTGTCCCAGGCGGAGCTCATCCCCGTCCCCAAGTGGCCGTGGGGAGTACGGATCCAACCGGGTGCCGTTTAAATACGTCCCGTTCGTGCTGCCCAGATCCTCGATATGGAATTGATCATTCTGGAAAAAGATGCGAGCATGACGCCGGGAAACCCCGCCCTCCAACCCGCCGTCGGGCGTTAGATCGACCTGGGGGAAGATCCCCCGGCCCACATCCAGCCGCCCCACCAGGACCTCTTGATCGGACCGGATCACCACACGGCGGCCGGAGGTCAGCACCTGAAGCACCAGGCTCTGAGGGCCCGTGCCTACTGCTGAAGGGGATTCGGCCGGCAACTCCACTGGAATGGATACACCCTCTGGCAGCGGCTCGGTGCGCAATGGCCCGCCGGTAAGCAGGTAGACCCCACATTCCGAGCAGAACAACGCGCCGACCGGATATTTCCGACCGCACAACGGACATTCAATCATGATCCCCCTCCGGATTCGGCGGCGGAAGCATCAGCATCCGCGTTCTGTATTTTAAGGCGAGCTGTCGGCTTCTGGAAACCGAACGGCCCTGCAGCAGGCGGGTGGCCGTCGCCAGCGCTTCCTGCGCCAGATCCTTTGCCCCCAGCTCCAGCAGGCGGGTTCCGATCTGCCGAAGCTTCTGGGCGCCCTCCACCCGTCTTCCAGCCTGGATATCCGCCCAGGCCTGCTCCTGCATTCGATAGATTATCACGCGGGAGAGCGCCTCGAGCACCGGTCCTGGGGGCGAGACCATCAGAGGCGCCTCAGGAAGCGCATAGGTCTGAACGGACAGTTCAGCCTCATCCATCTGTGGCGGGTTCCCGGAGATACGGGCCTGAGCCCTTAGCCGGGCCACCTCCAGAAAGCCTGGCTCCAGCGGCGGGAGGGCGAACTCGATCAGCACCCGGATTGGGCGAGAGGTATGCAGAGCGCCCAGATACCATCCAGAATCCTCCCGTGGCGGAACCCGAAGCTCCGGCGTGATCTGGTAAAGCGCCGTTACCAGCACATCCTCCGCGGGCTCCACCATCAGCCGCACATCCTCTGCATAACGATCTTGAAGCAAGTAAAGATGCTCCAGGAAGCGCCGGCGGATCTCCTCCGGCGAGGCGATGTAGCCCGAGATCCCCCCGCTGCGAGCGGCGATCTCATCCAGCAACGCATCGTTCCAGTCCTCTCCGATCCCAAAGGCGCTGATCCCGATCCCGGCCTCCCGCGCCTGATCCGCCAGCGCCTGGCATCGATCCTCATCCCCATAGGTTCGACCATCGGTGAGAAGGATGAGATGGGAATGGGCACCGGCCTGGCGGGCGCGGAAGAGTTCCTGGAAACCCAGGAGCAATCCCTGGTAGATCTCGGTTCCTCCCTCCGCCGCTAACGTCCCCAGCCTCATCGAAAGCTGATGACGCTCCTCTACCGGGCTCAACGGCCAGATCACCTCCGCCCGATTGTGGAAGGCCACCACCGCCAGACGATCACCGGGCTCCAGATGGCCTGCCAGCTCCAGCGCGGCGGTCTTCACCTGTTCCAGCCGCTCCCCTCTCATCGAGTTGCTCCGATCGATCACCAGACAGAGATGAAGCGGCAGGCGGGAGCTCGCATGGGGACGGGAGGGCTCTATCGTGAACAACGCGTAAAGAATTTGAGATGCGGACAGAACAGGCAGGGAGGAGCGACTGAGGAGGAGATGGAACCGCAGAGAAGATCCCTGGCTCCCCCACCGGGCCTGCCATCGCCGGTCATATTCCGCCCGCTGCTCCGGATCCGAGAGCACCGAATAGGCCTCGTGGACCAACCGGAACAGCAGGGAGGTCCCGGCCTCGGGCATGACGTCCGGGTGGACCTTCCGCACCAGCGCCCGGTAGGCTTTTCTGATCTCCTCTGCGCCCGCCGAGGGGGGGACGCCCAGGATCGCGTAGTAGTCCAGAAACTCCTCATGCGCGCTCATCGCCCGACCAGGATCACCGAAATGTTGTCATGACCGCCCGCAGCTTTTGCTGCCTGAACCAGCCGATGACATGCCTCCTGAGGAGAGGCGCTTTCCCAAGTGATCTGCAAGATCTGGGCTTCGGGCACCTCTCCCCACAACCCATCTGTGCAGAGCATTAACCATGCATCCCGAGGAAGAGAAACGCGTCGATAGCTTGGATTCAGACGGCTGGGATGTCCCAGCGCCTGATAGAGGACATTCCGTGGAAGCCCTGCGGCCTCCTCCTCGCTCAGCCCTTTCAGCGAGATCATCCTCTGAACCAGGGAATGGTCCTCCGTGAGCTGCTCGAGCCGATCTGGCCAGACCAGATAAGCCCGGCTATCACCCACATGAATCAGATGCACACTATCCCCGATCACCAGCGCGCCTACCACAGTCGTTCCGCCCCCTGGCACGGCCTGGAGGATCTGGGCATTAGCCGCCTGCAGAGCTTCCTCCAGCAGCTCTTTAATCGGATAGTCCGGAGCGCGATGGGCGAGATGAGGGATCAGAAGATGAGTGGTTAGATGGCGAGCGATCTCCCGGATGGCCAGGTCGCTGGCCTGTTCGCCCCCTCGATGCCCTCCCATCCCATCCGCGACCAGAAACAATCCTAAGGGCAGCAACCCCTGGGAGCCTTCATAAGCGATGTGCATGATCAGGATCGCATCCTCATTGCTAGGTCGAACCAAGCCCGGATCGGTGGCCCAGCCAAAACGGAGCCCTGCCGCCGGCTGGGCCGGCATGGGAGGGAGGGGCATCGTCCCTCCCTTAAGTTCCTCCGCAGATGGGGAAGGAACCCCTGACTCAGGGCTGGAAACAGTGGCATGAATGACCGTGGGCGCAGATGGAGCGTGCTTTTCGGCTTCAGGTCGCTGGAAAAGGCGCTTGAGCCATTTCATTTGCTCATCGTTCTCCTGATCGGATTACTCGGAGGGCGCGTCTTCTGACGCGCCGAGAACCGGCAGCACTCCCGCACCCCCCGAAATCCACTATCCCAAGCTCAACGCATAAACCCGATAGTCCATGGATGTTAGGTAAAGAACCCCCTTCCACCAATCCGGCGCGGAGACAATCGGCCCACTGGTCTGGAAGGACCAGAGGGCATTCCCGTTCCGTGCATCCACGGCATACAGACGGCCATCGGTGGCCCCGACCAGGACCCGACCTTCCAGCACCATCGGGGGGGCGTTCACCTGCCCACCCGCCTGAAACCGCCAGATTGGATTCCCCGTCCGCGCATTTAACGCATAGAGGAAACCATCCGCCGACCCCACATAGATCACGCCTTCCGAGACCACTGGGGAGGAAAGGACTGGCTTCCCCGTGCGGAAGCGCCAGGTGGCCCATCCGGTCCGGGCATCCAGCGCGTAAACATGCCAATCCCATGACCCCACCACCACCAGCTCCTCATCCACCCACGGCGAGGCGGTCACCCCCCGGCGGGCCGCAAACTGCCAGCGGAGGCGACCCTGGAAATCCAGGGCGTATACGCCGCCGTCCTCGCTGCCCACCACCAGAGTCTCCCCATAAAGGCCTGCCGAGGACCGAATCGGGGCACCGACCGGCATCTTCCAGACCACCCGCCCGGTGCCGAGATCCACACCGTAGAAAACCCCGTCATCGGCCCCCAGGAAGGCGAGACCGGCTGCGATCCGCGGCGTCGTATAGATCGGCCCGCCCAGCTCCACCATCCATAAGAGCGCTCCATCCTTTGCGCGTAAGGCATAGAGCCGATGATCCAGCGAGCCTACCACCACCTGATCCTGAGCGATCGCCACTGCGCCGCCGATGCCGCCCTCTGCTGCGAACTTCCAGAGGAGCTTCCCATCCTCTGCCGAGAGCGCATAAACGTTATGGTCGTAAGAAGTCACGAAGACCATTCCATTCGCGATCACAGGACGGGAACGGATCTCATCCTCACATGTGAAGGTCCACTTCACCTGATACGGCGCGCTCCCGGATGGGGTCTCTCGGTGAGCCATCGGACGCGTGGGTGTCCGCATCCCCACCGCGGCCAGCAAAGCCTGTTTCATCTCCAGCGCGGACTGGAACCGGCGCTCCGGATCATATTCCAGGGCCCGCATGACCACCTGGGCGAGAGCCTCAGGGACCGCCGGGTTAATCCGGCGAATGGGGCGCTCGTGGAAGGAGAACGGTGGCTCCAGGCGCGGGTCCTGGCGCGTCAGCAGATGATGCAGCGTGGCCCCCAGGGCATAGATGTCCGTGCGAGGGTCCGCCACGCCCCGATATTGCTCGGGCGGGCTATAGCCTTCTGTCCCGATCATCGTCCCCCGCTGTCCGGCCTGGAACACCTTGGCGATCCCGAAATCCACCAGGAACACCCGTCCATAGGGGTCCACCATAATGTTGGATGGCTTCAAGTCCCGAAAGATAATAGGCGGCTGTTGGGAGTGAAGATAGTGAAGGACATCGCAAATCTGCACCGCCCAGTTCACCACCTCCTCCACCGGCAGCATCCCCTCGATGCGCCGCAGGAGCGTCTCCAGGTCCTGTCCTGGGATATACTCCATGACGAGGTAGCTGCGCTCGCCTTCCACAAAGTAATCGTAGATCTTGGGGATGGCCGGATGGCTGAGAGTAGCCAGCATGGCCGCTTCCCGCTCAAAACTCTGTTGGGCGAGCGCCCGCATCCGGGGGTCCGGGATATGGCTGATCATTTCTTTGATGGCACAGAGACGCCGCACCTGGGAGAAGCGGAGGTCCAGAGCCAAATAGACCGTGCTCATCCCTCCCGCACCGAGCACCCGCTCAATCCGATATCGTCCCTGAAGAACCTCGCCTGCTTTCAGAAGGGAGGGAGGGTGTATGGGATCCAGCCGCTGGGTTTCCATCCCGGGTTGCCTCTTTCCGGGGCCTGTCGTCCCGGATTCCATCGTGTTCCCCTTTATCATACCGGTATAGTTAATATTCTCTGACCTTACTTTGGTCATCGATCCCCTCCAGGGTCCCCAGAGGGACCGGAGAGGGGAAGAGGATTCCGATTATGCGTTTATGGGAAGTCATTCGTCACTATGAGCCTTTGCTGCTGACAGAGATCCTCCACCAGCAGGGCTGGCCAGTGGAGGCGATGCCGGATGACCGTGAGGACTTGCTACGACGGCTCAGCGATCCGGATCGCCTTGCGGCGCTCTGGGCGCAGCTCCCGCCGCGAGACCGCGCACTGATCACAGGGCTGCGCCAGGCCGGAGGCATCATGCCTGCCGTGGTCTTTTTGATTTTATCTGAAATGATATCGAGCGGCACATCAGGGGCTCCGTTCGAAATGGTCGCCGTTCGCCTCGCCACTTGGGGCATGATTTACTGGTATTCTGCTGGCCATCCAATCCGTTCCCTGCTCCCCCAGGGAGAAGCCATCCTGCCGATAGAGGTCGCGGCAGCTCTTCCTCCTATCGAATCTCCTCCGCCTTCTACGGTGATCCCAGCTTCTCCTCTGCGGCTGGCACGGGATCTGGGACGCTTGGGGCGTTTCCTGCGACGGTTCCCACAGATCACCCTGACCCGCGAGGGGCGTTTGCCCGTCCGCTGGATGCGACGTCTGCATCGATGGCTGGGGCGGGCTGGATCCCCTCAGGAGTCCGCCTATCTGGCTTTCCTTCAGCAGTTGCTAGAGCGAATGGGGGTGCTCCGAACGCACGGGGCTGCCCTCACACTGGATCTGCTGCATCCGTTCTGGGAGCAGGGAGCAACGGATCGGGCCCTGGCCGCTTTTCGGGCATGGCATGGCGAGGAGCCGGGGGACCTCCCGAGCAACGGGATGCTCTCCTCAGGTTTTCTTCGAGCTCAGGTGGAACGAGCCCTGCGCCAGTGGGAGCCCGGGTCCTGGATTCCCCTTCCCCGCCTGCTCACCGCGATCTTCCCGGAACGGCCGGAGCGATGGCCGGATCCCCTTTCCACCGCCGGTCGGGAGATGATCACCCGGCTGAAGACCTGGCTGGTGACGGAGACCCTGTGGCCGCTGCACTGGCTAGGCCTCCTGGATCTGAGCGATTCAGAGGGTCGGTGGGAAGCGGTGCGCCTTACGCCCTTCGGCGCATGGGTGCTGGGCGTGGGAGGACCGGTTTCGTTTCCCGAAGAAGGCGGGCGCCTGATCGTCCAGCCCGATTTCCGCATCCTGGTCTTTGAGCCGGTGTCCGAATCCATCCTGGCGGCGCTGGAGGCGTTCGCCGATCCCAGCCCGGGGGATCCGGTATCTGTCTATCAGATCTCCCGCGATACCGTCTATCGAGGGCTCCAGCAGGGCTGGGATATCCCACGGATCATCCGCTTTTTAGAGGGGATCAGCGGAGAACCCCTTCCCCCGAATGTCCGACGGTCCCTGGAGGACTGGAACCGACGATTCCACCAGATCCGGATCTATCGGCGGGTGACCCTGATCCGGACCGCCGGGGAGCCGCTCCCGGGAGGCCATGCCATCCGTCCGCTGGGGGATTCCATCGGATGGACGGAAGAGCCGCTGGCGCATCTGGAAGCTCGCTGGCGTCCCCAGGGAATCCACCCATGGGCGACCGGGTTCCGGCCGGAGGACCTGCAAAATCAGGTGACCGCGGAACCCCCGGGGATCCTTCGCTGGACGGGCCCGTTCCCGCATCCCGGGGTGGAGCGCCTGCTGGAGCCGTTCACCGAGCGCATCCCGGAGGGGTTCCGGATCACGGAGGCTTCTTTGCGGGCCGGGCTGGCGGCGGGCCTGACCCTTCCCCAGATCCTGCAACGCCTCCAGCGGGTCCATCGGGGGCCCCTGCCGGCGTGGCTGCTGGCCCGTCTCCTGGCCTGGAGCGATCAGCCGCCCCGCGCGCGCTGGGAACCCGTCATCCTGCTGCGGATGGATCGTCCGGAGATCCTGGAGGCGCTCTGGAACGAACCCGCGCTCGCCCCGTGGATCCGCCCGCTGGATTCCCACACCCTGATGGTTCGGGCCGATCACGCCTCCGCCCTGAAAGCCTGGCTGGAAGCCATTGGGATCTCGGTGGAGGAGATGGAGCATCCTCCCGGCTGATTCCGGCTCTTCAGAGGGGTTAGAGTCTGAGGCGCTGCAGCGGGCAGCGCCCCGGCTTCTACATCCCCGAGCAACGCGAGTCATGGACGGCCTCGGGGCGGCAGGAACGGTGACTCCATGCGGAAGGCATGCCAGGCCTCCCATCCCACGCGCTCGATGAGCTGCTCGAACTCATGGCGCATCTCCCGGGTCCATCGGGAGAAGAGCGCTAAGGTCCAGAGCTGGAGATCCTCCCGGCCCCAGCGACGGCTCCTCTCCCGGGCTCGCTGGCGCCAGCGCGTCGCCTCCCGCCGATCCCCCCGCGCGGAATGCCACAGGGCCAGCGACAGCGCGGCGCGGGGGCCTTCGAAGCCTCCTTCCACCCAGGGCCATAACGTTTCCAGATGAGCCCGCCAGGTTTCCGCCGCCTCCGGATCTCCCCAGCGGAGAGCGATCCGGAGCGCCGCGGAAGCGATCCACGCGGCGTTTTCCAGGTCCTGCCGCTCGCCCGCCTCTTTCCAGCACGCCTCCATCGCCGACCACTTCTCTGGGGAGGGAGGGGTGATCCAGCATTGAAACACGAGCTGGTTCCCTCGAATGAGCGCGCCCAGCGCTGTGGCGCGGGCCGCTTCATCCAGGAGCGCCCAGGCTTCCTTCAGAACAGCCAGCGCACCTTCGTAATCGCCCAGATGGCGAAGGGCCACGGCCAGCGCATTCATGGTGGCCGCGCGATGAGCCGCGGGCGCGGAAGGCGGGAGCAAATCCAGGGCGGACTGCAGATGCTCGCGCGCCTTCGGGAACCATCCCCGGCGCAGGG
>JAUQQB010000115.1 GCA_030550075.1 Chloroflexota bacterium
CCGCTCCGCCCCCAAAGCCCCCATGGGAAACGAACTGCGTAAGTCCTATCCCTTACAGGGCAATCCTTAGGCAGCCTTCAGGAACTCCCGCATCTGGCGCACCTTGAGCTGTTTGCGCAGGTAGCGCAGGGCTTCTACCTCAATCTGACGGATTCGCTCCCGGCTCAGTCCAAACCGCTGAGCGACCTCCTCCAGGGTGTAGGAGCGCCCATCTTCGAATCCATAGCGGAGCCGGAGGACTCGGGCGTGGCGACTGGGCAGCTCGTTCAGGATCTCTTCGATTCGCTCGCGCAACAGCTGATCGGCCACCATCTCATCCGGCGCTGGGCTCTCCACGTCCCGGATCGCTCCCTCCAGTGTGGTCTCACCCTCATCATCCATTGGCTCTTCCAGGGAGAGCAGCGGCCGGGCCGCGTTCCAGAGCCACTCCACTTTATCGGTTTCCGTCCCCATCCGCTTGGCTACCTCCTCTGGGGTAGCCGGCCGGCCAGCTTCCTGCTCGATCTGATGGGCAATCCGCTGAGCTTTGCGCAATTGCTCCTGGGCATGAATCGGCAGACGGATGGTGCGGGCCTGCATCGCCAGGGCCCGGGTGATCGCCTGACGGATCCACCAGGTGGCATACGTCGAGAAGCGGCGGCCCCGCTTGGGATCAAACCGCTCCACCGCCTTCATCAGGCCCAGATTTCCCTCCTGGATCAGGTCCAGCAAGGGCACCCCGAGGCCTTGGTATTTCTTGGCCACACTGATCACCAAACGGAAGTTTGAGGTGATCAGCTTCTCCCGGGCCTGTCGACCCTCCTCCACCAGCCGCTCCAGGCGCTGGCGGACCTCCAGGGGGAGCTGGGCATCGCGGGCCAGACGTCGGGCTGCTTCCTGCCCACGGGCCATCCGTATGGCCAGTTCCCTTTCCTCCTCAGCGGTTAGCAGAGGATGATCGGTGACCTCTCGGAAGTAAAGGGAGATCAGATCCCGATCCTCCGCCAACTCGCCTAGAACCGGGAGAGATGTTTCCTCATCCAATTCGGACTCCAGGTCGAGTTCCTCCGGGGAAGTTTCTTCCTCCCAGGGCTCGGCCCAGAACTCCTCCGTTTCCAGCTCCTCCTCCTCATCAGGGAGGATAGGGCGGTTTCGGCGCGCCATGGCAACCTCCTTTGGGTCGCCAGGACCCTTTGGGAATCCCATGCACCAAGTCCCTTACGGGCGCAGTGGGAATGCGGAAGTAAAGAAGAGAAAAAGGGGGCGAGCGGTTTTTACCGTCCGCCCTTCCCACAGGGGTGCAGGAGGAGGATCTGGCGGAACCCAGACATTAAAGTACTACACAAATTCGTGTAGTACTTTGACCTAACAGTTGCGGGGGCGGGATTCGAACCCGCGACCTCCAGGTTATGAGCCTGGCGAGCTACCGCTGCTCCACCCCGCGGCGCAACCATTCCCCTGGCAACGGCCTACTCTCCCAGAGAGTCGCCCCTCCAGTACCATCGGCGCTGGCGGGCTTAACTTCCGGGTTCGGGATGGGACCGGGTGTTTCCCCGCCGCTCCAGTCACCAGGGGAATGGTAAGACTTCCCAAATCCCGGGCACCTTAACAACTGAATTGTGGCAGGAAGGCTAGGTGGTCCGGCTTAGAATGCCAGGGGCATTGCCCCTGACAGACTCCCTTGGGGTGGGTCGGGGGGGTTCCAGCTCACGCTGGGAGATCACACCCTCGACCGGCACTCCCTAGAAAGGAGGTGATCCAGCCGCAGCTTCCGCTACGGCTACCTTGTTACGACTTCGTCCCAGTCGCCGACCCCGCCTTCGACGGCTCCCCCCCTTTCGGGTTGGGCCACCGGCTTCAGGCGTTGCCGACTCCCATGACGTGACGGGCGGTGTGTGCAAGGCCCGGGAACGTATTCACCGCCGTATGGCTGACCGGCGGTTACTAGCAACTCCGCGTTCATGCAGGCGGGTTGCAGCCTGCAATCCCAACTGAGCCCGGCTTTGATGGGATTGGCTCCCCCTCGCGGGTTGGCAACCCATTGTACCGGGCATTGTAGCGTGTGTGTAGCCCCGGGCATTAAGGCCATGCTGACTTGACGTCATCCCCACCTTCCTCCGGCTTATCGCCGGCAGTCCCCCTAGACACGTGTAACTAGGGGCAAGGGTTGCGCTCGTTGCGGGACTTAACCCGACACCTCACGGCACGAGCTGACGACAGCCATGCAGCACCTGTGCCGGCTCCCCTTGCGGGGTCCCTTCCCTTTCGGGTCGGTACCACCGGCATGTCAAGCCCGGGTAAGGTTCTTCGTTTTGCATCGAATTAAACCACACGCTCCGCTGCTTGTGCGGGCCCCCGCCAATTCCTTTGAGTTTCAACCTTGCGGCCGTACTACCCAGGCGGCGCACTTAACGCGTTAGCTTCGGCACGGAGAGCGTGGTCAGCCCCCCATACCTAGTGCGCATCGTTTAGGGCGTGGACTACCCGGGTATCTAATCCGGTTCGCTCCCCACGCTTTCGCGCCTCAGCGTCAGGGACGGGCCAGGTGGCCGGCTTCCCCACTGGTGTTCCTCCCGATATCTACGCATTTCACCGCTACACCGGGAATTCCACCACCCTCTCCCGCCCTCAAGGACTCCAGTATCGAGCGGCCTCCCCGAGTTGAGCCCGGGGCTTTCACGCCCGACTTAGAGCCCCGCCTACGCGCGCTTTACGCCCAGTAAATCCGGGTAACGCTCGGCCCCTACGTATTACCGCGGCTGCTGGCACGTAGTTGGCCGGGCCTTCTTCGCCGGGTACCGTCCTTTCTCGTCCCCGGCAAAAGCGGTTTACACCCCGAAGGGCTTCTTCCCGCACGCGGCGTCGCTGGGTCAGGCTTTCGCCCATTGCCCAAAATTCCCCACTGCTGCCTCCCGTAGGAGTCGGGCCCGTGTCTCAGTGCCCGTGTGGCCGGTCACCCTCTCAGGCCGGCTACCCGTCATCGGCTTGGTGGGCCATTACCCCACCAACGACCTGATGGGCCGCGGGCCCCTCCCGGCGCGACCCGGTTCGTCTCCTCCCCGGGCCTTTCCTCGACAGGCCGTCCCCACCGAGCGTATGCGGTATTAGCTCTCCTTTCGGAGAGTTATCCCCCACGCCGGGGCAGGTCACCCACGTGTTACTCACCCGTTTGCCGCTAGGAGGGCTCGGCTTGCGCCTACCCCCTCCCCGCTCGACTTGCATGTGTTAGGCACGCCGCCAGCGTTCACCCTGAGCCAGGATCAAACTCTCCGTCGGCTCTGATATCCCCAGGAGGTTGACCTCCCGGGGTGTAAGGTCTGACCGCAAGACTTCCGCCGGACGTCCCCAGACTTCCTGCCACAATTCAGTTGTTAAGGTGCAAGAGATACCATAAACCGCTATGGAGATCAATCCCCATAACGGTGGGGCGGGCCTGCGTCAGTGTCTGTTGGCCATGCGCCCCGCCACTTAATCGCTTGTCCAGGATTCAGACGCACCTTATTTTATAGCACAACCCCGGGCATTTGTCAAGACTCTCCCGGGGAGGGATCCGGGATTCTCGCCAACCCTGAACCATCCATGCTGTTAATATAGCGAATCCCCATCCATTGTCAACACCCGGAAACCGTGTGTCCCAAGACCAGCAGAGCCTTATCCGAAGCTTTCTAGCGGCCTTTTAGCCCGCTTCCCCATCATTAAAGTTTCAGATGGCCATGGAAAGGGGAATGGGAACGATTTTGAGAGGTTGGCAAAGTTGCGTTCGGCTATCCCAGGCATTTCTGGGGCGGGCCGCCGAAGGCAGCCCCGCTCGCCCCAAAATATTTAATTTCCCTCCTCCCTGCGGCCAGAAGGGCCGTAGGGAGGAGGGAAAGGGGAGAGGCCTGCCCTCGACATCCGTGGGTCAGACCCCTTCACAATTTGCGGATCAAAACCGGGTAGCTGTCGGGAATAAAAAGGGGAATTGAAGCCCAGAAGCACTAGCAAACAGCGGATGGCTAAATTTTAGTTGGGTAGGCGAGACCGCTTTTCGCGGTCTCGCCTACCTATTGCCTTTACGCAGGAACAGAGCGAGGCTCCGCTGTCGGAAGATAACGCAGGATCAGCTGGCGAGCAGCCCGAGCCTCATCCAGGCGGCGTACCGGGGTGGTATGAGGTGCCTGTTGCACATGCTGGGGATCCTGTCGTGCTTCCTCGGCGATCCGCCGCATAGCCTCCGCAAAGGCATCCAGAGTGGCTTTACTTTCGGTTTCCGTTGGCTCGATCATCAGGGCTTCCGGCACGATAAGTGGGAAATAATTCGTCGGCGGATGGAAGCCGTAATCCATCAAACGCTTGGAGATGTCCAGGGCCCGGATGGGCGTGCCGAGCACTTTCCCCATGATCACGAATTCATGCTTGCACAGACGATCGTAGGGCACTGGGTAGAGATCCCGAAGCCGCGCCAGCAGGTAGTTGGCATTCAGGACCGCCGCCTCGGAGACCTCGCGCAGGCGCGGGCCGTGCATTCGGATATAAACGTAGGCCCGCACGAAGATCCCAAAGTGCCCGTGAAAGGCCCGCACCCGGCCGATGCTTCGGTCCGGCCATACTAGGGTGTAGAAGGGCTCGTCCGGGCGCACCGTTCGTTCCCGGTCAATGGCCACAATGGGCCCGGGCAGATACGGAGCCAGCCGCTCGCTGGCCCCCACCGGGCCCGCCCCCGGGCCCCCGCCGCCGTGGGGGGTGCTGAACGTTTTATGGAGGTTATAATGCATAACATCAAAGCCCATTTCGCCAGGCTTACAGATCCCCATCAGGGCGTTCATGTTCGCCCCATCCCCATAGATCAGCCCTCCGCAGCGGTGAACAAGCTCAATGGCCTCCATCAAGTTCTCGTCAAAGAGCCCCAGGGTGTTGGGATTCGTGATCATCAGCCCGGCCACGGTCTCATCGCATTCCCTGCGCAGCGCATCCAGGTCGATGTTCCCCCGCCGGTCCGACGGGATGTTGACCACTCGCAGGCCCGCCATGGCCGAGGAGGCCGGGTTCGTGCCATGGGCGGAATCCGGGATCAGCATCTTGATCCGCTTTTTCCCTTCCCCGCGATCCCGGTGATACGCCCGGATCATCAGGATGCCCGTCAGCTCACCCTGGGAACCCGCCGCCGGCTGGAGGGAGACCGCGGCGAACCCCCCGATCTCCTTCAGAAATTCCTGGAGATGATACATCAAGGCCAGAGCGCCCTGCACCGTTTCCGGATCCTGATAGGGGTGGAGCTGGGCGAAGCCAGGAAGCCGGGCCATTTCCTCGTTGATCTTGGGGTTGTATTTCATGGTGCAGGAGCCCAGGGGGTAAAAGCCCTTATCTACTCCGTAATTCATGTGAGAGAGCCGAAGGAAATGGCGAACGACATCGACCTCGCTCACCTCCGGAAGCGGGAGGTCCTCCCGCAGGAACCCCTCCGGGAAGGGCGACTCCGGGACATCCGGCTCGGGCATCTCCACGCCTCGCCGTCCGGGAACCGAGTACTCAAAGATCAGAGGCTCGGGCATCAGAGACCTCCTTCTCCCGGTCGTGTTCATATGAAGGGCGAAAGGCCCCTGGCTCCCTCCCCGCAACCTCCCGGGCTGTGGGGGAGCAGGGAAGCTTTTGGGGTGTGAGGGACGCGTCTCTGGCGCTCCCTTCAGGATAAGGACGGCCCGCGATGTGTTGCGGCGCTCCTCTCTTTGCCCTCATTTCGTGGAGGGCGCGCCGATCTCCCTCAGGGCCTCCACCAGGGCGTCGATCTCCTCCCGGGTGTTCATCTCCGTGGCGCACAATAGCATATGGCCACCCAGCTCCGGGTCGGCCTGACCCAGATCATAGCCGCCCAGGATCTGATAATCCTCGTAAAGGATGCGGTTGATCTCGGCGACCGGGCGTGGGGTTCGGACCACAAACTCGTGGAAGAACGGGTGCTCCCGCCAGACCTCGTAGCCTGGAAGGGCGGCGATCCGCTCCGCCAGGTAATGGGCTTTATGATAGCAGAGTGAGGCCACCTGACGAAGCCCATGCTTGCCCATCACGGAGAGATAAATGGTGGCGGCCAGGGCCATCAGGCCGACGTTGGTGGTGATGTTGCTGGTGGCCTTCTCCCGGCGGATATGCTGCTCGCGGGTGGAGAGGGTCAATACATACCCCCGGCGGCCCTCCAGATCGACCGTCTCCCCCACGATGCGGCCCGGCAGCTGGCGCACGAACGCCATCCGGGTCGCCATAATTCCCAGATAAGGCCCCCCGAAGCTCAGCGGGATCCCCAGGGGCTGCCCCTCGCCCACCACGATATCCGCTCCCCAGCTCCCCGGGGGTTCAAAGAGGGCCAGGGCGATGGGATTGACCACCGCGATGAGCAGCGCGCCGGCCCGGTGGACGCGGTCAGCCGTCTCCCGCAGGCGGGCCGGGGGAAGCACCCGGCCCAGGAAATCCGGATAGGGGATCACCAGGGCTGCCGTCTCGGCATCCAGACGGGCTTCCAGTTCTTCCAGAAGGAGGAGCGGCTGCCGCAACTGAGCGATGGTCCACCCGCTATCCCCCTCCAGGCGGACATCCAGATGCTGAACATAGGTGCGAACCACGGCCCGGTATTCCGGATGGATGGTGGGGAACAGGAGCACCTTCGGCCGCTCCCCACGGGTCAGCCGCAATGCCATCAGCACGGCTTCCGCGAGAGCGGAGGAACCGTCGTAATGGCTGGCGTTGGACACCTCCATCCCCGTGAGGGCGCAGATTATGGACTGGAACTCAAACATCGCCTGGAGGGTGCCCTGGCTGATCTCGGGCTGGTAAGGGGTATAAGCGGTGTAGAACTCTCCCCGGCGCAACAGCTCATCGATCACCGCCGGGATGAAGTGCCGATAAGCCCCGGCGCCAAGGAAACACGCATACTGACCGGTGTGGATGTTGGCCTCCGCCAGGGCCTCCAGCTCCCAGCGGACTTCCATCTCGGTCAAGGGTTGGGGGAGGTTCAAAGGGGGGAAACGGTAGGCTTCCGGCACATCGGCGAACAAATCCTCCACCCGTTCCACGCCGATGACCCGGAGCATTTCCTGACGCTCCTCTTCGGTATGCGGGACGAAGCGCATCGGCGCCTCCCAGGGGAACTTCCGGTTTTCATGATTAGAGAGATGCAGCGCCCAGGTCTGGGGCGCCGCACCTCCTCACTGCGCAAATGCTCGAAGGCCTCTGGAAGGGGAAGAAAATCCTTCAGGGAATGGAGCATCGCCTTCGGCAGCCCCCCCCATTCCCTGAACCTCGAGAAGATCGAACGAACGCTAATGCGCGCGGGCCTCACAGTGAGCCCGGTAGGCTTCCGCGTCCATCAACGTCTCATACTCTGCCGGGTTGCTGGGCCGGAACCGGATCAGCCAGGCCCGCCCGTAGGGATCCTGGTTCACCCATTCCGGGTTCTGAACCACATCCGTGTTCACCGCCGTGATCGTCCCGCTCATCGGCATATAAAGATCAGCCGCTGCCTTTACGGATTCGATGGTGCCAAAGACCTCGCCTTTCTGAAACGTGCGGCCTACTTCAGGGAGCTCCACATACACCACATCGGAAAGCTGACTCTGGGCATAATCGGTGACACCGCACACAGCCTCCTCGCCTTCCAGGCGGACCCATTCGTCCGATTCGGTGTAGCGGAGATCCGGCGGGATGTTCATGACGACCTCCTGCAGCGAAGATCCAGTCTCATTCTAAGCAGCCTGCCATAAGAGGGCAACTGTGATCCTGGGATCAGGGTTTCCACGCGTAAGCTGTAAACAGATCCCCCAGGTTGATGTAAACCGCCTGTCTCTCCAGATGAGCCCACTGGACCAGCCTCACCAGCAAGGTTCCCAGGCGCGGGAGAAGGGCCCGGACCCGGGTGGCCAGATAGCCCAGGCGCAGATATCGGCCCTCCGCAGCGGTGTGGTAAACCCGGAACCCGGCGTGCTCCAGCATGCGCTGTAACGTCCTCCGGGAGAAGTAGTAGAGATGCATTTCCATCAACCAGGGCCAGCGCGGGCCCAGAAGCCGTGCGAAAGGGCTTTCAATGTCCATCGTATGGATCACCACCCAGCCGCCGGGTCTCAGAATCCGATAGACCTCACGAAGTTCCCCGAGAGGATCGCAGAGATGT
>JAUQQB010000116.1 GCA_030550075.1 Chloroflexota bacterium
CCGCCCTTCGTCTCGCCCTCTCCGCCACCACTTACGGGCACAAGAGAGGGAGCATCCGATCTCCGCGGCGATGGTTGCCAGCGTTTTCCCCTCCAACTTGGCCTGGTAAATGCGCTCCCTCTCCTGCTTGGTCAGGGGTTCGCGTTGTCCCATTGGACACCTCCTTTGCTCGGGAGAGCTCCCAGAAGCATACCCGAGATGTCCGAAAAGGGGTATGGCAATGCGCAACTGTTAAGGTACGACTTTACAAGACGACAAGGGGTATGACTTTACAAGACCTTACATCGCTTTGGCCATTTCGGTCATTTCCCGGAAGGTTTTTGCTCTGTTGCAAAGATCGCGAACGAACTTAGCGATGAAGGTTGTAAACCAACCCCTTAATGATGGACTCACGACGCTGCAGTCGCACGCGGCGCGAGCGAAGAGGTAAACTCAAAAGGTGTGGAAATTCTGTTGAAAGCGGCGTATTCTCCCTTCGAAGAGAAAAGCCGAGACGGGAAGAAAGGAGGAGATACACCGCCATGAGCAACCGTACCACAGAGAGATCCCTCTCAGCAAGCCCCACATAGGAGGGGTTGGGGGAGTGGCTTCGGGGCAAGATCCAGGAGTTCATCCAGGATCTCCTGGAGCAGGAAGTGACGGGGTTGCTGGGCAGGAGCCGCTACCAGCGGCAAGCCGCAGTGGACGGAGTCCAAGGCTACAGTAAGCCTCGTAGGCTGACGCTGAGAATAGGCCCCATCACCATCCGCCGCCCTCGGGTGCGGGGGTTGGAGGAGCGGTTTACTAGCCGCATCCTGCCGTTGTTTGCCCGTCGCACCCGGGAAGTCTCGGATCTCTTGCCTGAGCTGTACTTGCATGGACTTGCCGAGGGGGACTTCGACTTGGCCCTGCGAGGGCTTCTGGGAGAAGATGCGCCGATCTCGGCCAGCACGGTGGCGCGGTTGAAGGAGAAGTGGCATGCTGAGTGGGAGGCATGGCGTCCACAACGGCTGGATGATGTCCAGGGGGTCTACCGGTGGGTGGACGGGATCTACGGGAAGGCCGGGCTGGAGAAGGATCGTGCTGCCCTGCTGGTAGTCATCGCTGGATGGGCGGACGGTCGCAAGGTGGTGGTCGCGGTCACCCCTGGGCATCGAGAATCGGTGGAGAGCTGGTCGGAGGTGCTGCGGGACCTGCGAGAGCGAGGGATGAACCCTCCCAAGCGGGTAATTGCGGACGGGCCTCTGGGGATCTGGGGTGCGCTGCGAAACATCCGGCCAGACGCTGACAGCTAGCGATGTTGGAATCACAAGATCCTCCACGTGCTGGACAAGCTCCCACGCACCCAGCATGGAGCGGCCCAATCCATGCTCCGTGCCATTGCCTACGCCCCTACCCAGGGAGAGGCCGAGCAGAAACGCAGGGAGTTCGAGGTCGGGTGCCGCAAGCACGGGTACATGAAAGCGGCTGAGGCCCTTAGCCGGGACTGGGAGAAGATGTTGACTTTCTACCGATACCCCAAAGAACATTGGGTGCACCTCTGCACCACCAATATCGTGGAATCGCCTCTCGCGGCGCTCAGGCTACGGACGGATGCGGCCAAGCGATTCAAGAAGGTGGAGCGGGCTCTAGGAGTGATCTGGAAGATGCTCATGGTAGCCCAGAAGAAGTTCCGGAGGCTTAACGCCCCTGAGTTGCTGGCGAAAGTCTACGCCGGGGTCCAGTATAAGGATGGGATCGAGGTGAGAAGGGAGGAGGTCGCCGCCTGATGCGAATTTACACACCCCTTGACGGAACCTCAGCGGATAGCATGAAATCTTTCAAAATCATGACTCCACTGCAAAAACCTGAACTTTACCAACCGAATACCACACAATAAGGCGGTTGGAGGGTCACGAGGGGCTTGCACAGCGTCTGAACGGCCCGAATCAAAGAAAACAATGGGAGGAGCACCGGCTCTCCCAACCGCTCTTGCCCTTGTTTCCGTCTTGCTCCTGACCCCTCTTTCCCCTGGAGCAGCCGGAGTCTGGCGTGCAGGAAACGGTGCAACCGTCGCACGTTAACCACCGCAGCCGACCCGATCACCATGCAGGCCGCACGGAACCGCCCGCGCACCGGCAGTTTCCCTCCCGCAAACGGATGTTTTACGCTCCGCACCGTGGATTCTACGGCCGCCCGCAGGTTCCGCCCGGTCTGCTGGTGCTGAGCAGATTGGCGCCGACGCGCTGCCCGCCGCAACTCCTCCACCGTGAAACGCAAGACCCTCTCCCCCGACCGCTGGCGCAGAACTGCCGGACAGCGGTATCGCTCCACACAGGTGGCGCAGGCGTCGCCCGCAAAGACGGCCACAAATGCCTGGCTCGACCCGGAAAGGGTCACGACCGCCGTGACTCCGACCGGGCAGGTGGCCCGCTCCGGTGTGCCCGTCGCATCCGTCCCGACCTGGAAGTCATCCAGATAGAACCGCTCCGGATCACGCGGTCGGCCCCGGATCGCGGTCTGGATCAGGGTGACCTGATGCTCGGCCAGCAGCCGGTCATTGTCCGCACTCCCATAACCGCCATCGGTGATGAGTGTCTCCACCCCGGTGCGGGCTTTCAGGTCCGGCAGCGCCTCGGCCAACAGCACCCTGTCGTCAGTGACGTTGGGCGCCACCTGCACCCGGGTGATCAACTGGACCGGGTTCTCCGGGTCACAGGTCTCGGTGACGTTGACCACGTGGCCCCGGCAACCCCTCCCGCCCTTCTCCCGATAAGTCGCCTCCAGGTCATCCGGCGACTGCAGACTGCTGGCGCTCAGTTCACTGGACTCTTTCACCTCCAGGCGCTCCGGCTCCAGGCGAAAGTGCTCCGCAAAGACCCGCGCCAGAACCTGATAGACAGGTTGGTCACCGTAGTCGGCCTCCAGTTCCGTCAACAGACGGCGCATCGCCTCGCCGATGCGCTGCAGGTGGGCGGGGAAGTCTTCTCGCTTCAGCCGATAGACATATTGTCCAGCGTGCCCCTGCCGATAGGGGGCGAAGAGGTCGGCATACCGTTGCTGATCCTCTTCCGAGAGCATGCGGTGGACCCGCTGCAGGACGGTCACCAGCAGTTGGATGCGCCCCATCTGGCGAATATTGGACGCCAGGAGCGTGCTGTCCATCCGCTGTTTCCCGGTCTTGAGGGAGAAGGCTTCCAGCTGCGCATCGGTCACCTGGGCAAAAGCCTGCTCCAGCAGGTTCTCACCCGTTTCCTGCATATGGCGAGCCAGCCGTTCTCGGAAATAATAGAGGGTGCGCAGGTCAAAGTGCCCTTCGCCCAGGTGGCGATCGCCCAGGGCATAGCGCACCTGGATGTTGTAGCAGAACTCGTTGTACATCTCTTCGTCCGTCCAGCCGTTGGCGGCCTTGAGGAACTCCAGGGCGACCAGCGCATTGACCGGCACGTTGGGGCGGGAAGGGATGTCCGCATACAGGGTAGCGAAGGGTGCTTCGTCCAGACGGCAGAAGAATTCCTGATAGAAGGTCTCTGCCCAGGAGTTCCGCAGTCGCTGCCGCAGCGGTTCGGGCAGTTCATCTACGTGGCTGGTCAACGGGATTTGCAGGTGGCGGGTGTTCTTTCGGAACATGGCCCTCTCCTCTACCAGGGTGGTCCGGATTATACCAGACCCGGCCCATTTTGAGGAGAACCGTTCGAATCAAACGCTACCCCTTTTTGCAGTGGAGTCGGTATTTGAATTATATGTGGAATACTGCAGGCGGTATTTACTTGCTTGCTATATTAGGGATATGCTACGGTTATGCTACTTGCCTACACGAAATGGCTCTAATTTCTGTTTTTCCTTTGAGTTATTTTGTCTTCATCAACAGGTTTGTGGTTAGAAATGATCGTACGCTTCTGCCGATAACATCTTTTCTTTTTCTTTTATCGACCTGGTTTTTGGTAATAATGATCGATAAAATAAAGAATTTGCAGATTCGGCTATTGAAACAAATGCTTCTTGGATTTGTTGTCATTTTTACGCTCATATCCATGGCTCATCCGCTCTTAAAGACCATAGAAGACACTCGACGTATGATGACAGTAGGTAGCCGCGAAACTGCAAGGATATGGATAGGCTTCCATCTGCCAGCAGGTGCCAAAATTGCAGTTGAGTCCTATGCTCCATTTGTAGATCCGAGCCAATTCTCGGTTCAAGGTTTTGGTCGAATGATAGATCACGAACCAGAATGGTACGTTGAACAAGGCTTTGATTATCTGGTCTTTAGTGAAGGCATGTATGGCCGATTTTATCGTGATCCTGATCGCTACAGGAATGAGGTGTTACGATACAATAAGTTATTCTCACGGTTCGATCTCGTGGCTATATTTACTGATGGAGGATATGAGGTGCGTATCTATAAAGTTAGATAAAGTATCTCGTTGAAGTGGAGAACCTGTTAGAGCGAGAGGGCATAGTCACGGAGAGGCATTGGACTCGTGATGCATGATCAGGGCGAATCGTTTTCGTTCAGAGTGGTGCGGAAAGTGGGTTGGAAAAACTTCAATGGCTTTTAACTCGGCTCGTCGATAGCTCGGATATGGGGAAGCCTGTGGGGAGAGTAATCTACAACCCGAAATCTTCCGTACCTCGCATTTGGGAGGCCGTAATTCTCCTGCCTCTCTTCACCGGGCTGGTTACCATTCGCCTCCATTCCCCCTCCCTCTGGTTCGATGAGGGGTGGTCCTGGCATCTGGCCCGGATGCCGATCCCCGAGATGCTGCGGGCGACGGCGGCGGACCGCAGCCCGTTCCTCTACTACCTGCTCCTTCACTTCTGGATCCGGATCGCCGGGGAGAGCGAGTGGGCCTTGCGGTGGCCTTCGGTCGCCTTCGGGATGCTGGCGACGGCGCTGGCGGGACGGCTCGCGGATTGGGGATGGGGACGCCCGGCGGGGCTCTTTACCATCCTCGTGATGGGGCTCTCCCCATTCTGGCTGTATTATGTCCAGGAAGCCCGAATGTATACGATGCTGGCCGCCGGGGCCCTCGCTACCCTCTGGAGCCTGGAAGCCATCCTCCAGCGGCCGGCCGGGCGCCGGTTCTTCCGGTGGACGCTCCTGGCCGCCGGGACCGCCCTGACGCATTACTTCGGGCTGTTCCCGGTCGCTGTGATGGCCGTCGGGCTGGGCCTGTGGAGCGCCCATCGCCCGGTTGCTCGTCGATGGTGGGGGTGGAGTATGCTGGGGCTGGCGGCGATGATCGGCCCCTGGCTGCTCTTCGCCCGGGAACGGTTCGCGAGCCCGGAGGCCTTCCTCCGGCCTCCCATGACAACCGTGGGACTGCTTACAGCGCTCGCCCACGGATTCTGGCCCGGAGAATGGACCTGGCTCCCTGCCGCCCTTCTGGCGGCGGCGGCCCTGCTTCGAGGGCATCCCTTCTCCCGCCGGTGGGCCGCCCTCTCCCTGGGCACCCTGATGCTCACCGCGGCGGTGCTGCTGGGGATCTTCCCCCGCTTCGCGCTGTTCCACCCTCGCTATGTAATCTTCCTCTGGACCTTCTGGGCCATCGGGATCGGCGGAGGGGCGGCCCAAATCGGGGAGATCCTGAGCGATCGCCTCCCCGGGATCCTCTGTTCCCGATGGATCGGCATCCTGTTCCTGTTCCCCCTGGGGGCGATGCTCTTTCCCTCCTGGCGGGCCTGGCTTCAGGATCCCCAGCGCGGGCGCGATCCTTACCGGGAAGCCGTCGCCCAGGTGGCCCGGCAGATCCGCCCCGGGGAGGCCGCCCTTGCTCTGCGGGCCAACTGGGCGGTGCTATATTACTGGGAACGCATGCAGGTCCCCGCTCCTCTGCTCATGGGCCCTGAAACGCCCATCTGGGAGGATAGCGAGGTTCTCTCCTGGCTGCAGGAGGCCTACCGCCGCTACGGTCTGCCGGATCGCCCCTGGCGTCTCTGGCTCTTCGGATGGCAGCAAGAGGTCGTGGATCCGCTCCGGCTCTTCGATGGACTGCTGCTGGAGAACGGGTTCGAGGTGGGGGGACAGCCCTTTGGGAGCCTCTGGGTGGCCTATTATGAAACCTGGCCGCCGTTCCACGGGCGGATGTTGAGGCCTCCGCATGCCGAGTTTGAGGGAAAGATCGAACTGCGAGGGGTCCACCTGCGCGAACCCCGATGGCCCGGGGATGTCCTGGGGGTCACCCTGGCGTGGGCCCGCGTGGGGCCCGTGCCGCGCCCACCCCGGATGTTCGTCCATGTCCTGGATCCCACCGGTCACCTGGTTGCCCAGCAGGACGGCCCGTTGCCGAATGACCTGGTCCCCATCTCCGGCTGGCCTCTGGATCACGCCTATCCGGTCTTCGTCCGGGTGCTGCTGCCGCGGGACCTCCATGGAGCCTACATCGTTCGGGTTGGGCTGTACGATTCGGAATCCGGGCAGCGGTGGCGGGCCCGCTGGGATGGTGGGGAAGGAGACGGCGTGCCGGTTGGGAGGCTGGAGCGGCCGTAAGGTATCCCCTTCGGCCGTATGGGGAAGATTACAATTAAAAAGGAGCAAGGCCATCTCAGATTGGCGGTCGGTCCGACACGTCCTGTCCGAGCGGTCGATAGCTCCTGGTTCAGCGACACAAATCCAGACGACCCGTCGCTTTGTCCTTGAGGGAATAGGAGATGGCACTGATGGGATCGGTTGGGCGTCTCTTTTGGATGCTCACCATGGTTGGATTGACGATCCGGGTTGCGGCGGTCTTCGTGTTGAACGACTATCGGGCGCCGCTCACTGCCGAGTACGGGATCGTCGCTCGCAACCTGGTCGCTGGGAAGGGTTTCACCGGCGGCGGTTGGCTGGGTCCCGAACAGCCGACGGCGCTCAACGTCCCCCTCTATCCGCTGTTCCTCGCATTCTGGTTGTGGCTCCCCATCCCGTTGCCGTTTCTCGCAGTCGAGCTGGCCCAAGCGCTGCTTTCGGCATTGATGATCTATTTCATCGGGAAGATCGCCACGCGGGTGTTCAATCCAGGAGTCGGGGTCATTTCTGCAGCGCTTACGACGTTCTATCCACCGTTGCTCTATTTTTGCAAACAGATTTCGCCGGCGATCATGACTGCGTTTTTCACCACATTGGTATTCCATGTGATAGTGCTCTTTTTCGCTCGGCCGACCGGCCGGCGCGCTGCCCTGCTCGGGGGGATTTGGGGTATGGGTTTACTGGCTGAACCGATTTTGCTCACGGCGGTGCCGGGGATCCTGCTGATTTACTGGCTCCGCCAAGCGCCGTCCGAGCGGCGACGCAGCGCGTTGCTGCTTGCCGGTGCCGTGCTGCTGGCCATGGCAATGGTTTCGCCGTGGACCGTGCGCAACTATCTAGTGTTCAAGCGCTTTGTGCCGCTCAAGACCTCGTTCGGTCTGAATTTTTGGATGGGCAACAATCCGAATGCCACTGGCTTTCTCTATACGATGACCGGCGAGCCTATACAGAACACGCTCCCGCCCGAGCAGGTGGCTTATCTCAGCTCGCTCAACGAGGCCGAACGATATGCTGTCTTGCAACGCAAGGCTTGGGAATGGATCGTCGCCCATCCCCATCGCTTTCTCGAGTTGACCCTGAGGCGCATCGTGTATTTCTGGCTGATTTCACCCACCTATCAGATCACCGATGAGAACATAGTAGAGCCGAGATATTTCTACTTCTTGCGCTACATCATCCAGATTCCTCTGTTGGCGGTGGCGTTCATCGGTGCGATATTCGCCTATCGCCGCCATCGCACCGCCCTGCTGGTCAGCCTCTGGTGGCTGCTTGCGTTCACCGCTCCCTACATGATCTCGGTGGCCGGCAATACCCGCTACCGCTTGCCGGTCGAGCCGATCTTGCTGATGCTGGCCGCGGTGGCGTGTCATGCGGCGCTCGCAGGGAAGGAGCATCGGTGGATTCCTCTCCAGAGCAGTTAATCCCAAATGGCCGTAGCCCTCAACCTCATCTCCCGGTCTTTTGACGAAGGAGAGGCCTCCGGGCATGATGGGAAGAAGATCATCAAGATAGAATCGAGACCTAATAGCCGGTTCTTGAGATCACGCAATGGCGGAGCGTCTTTTTTTGATCCGACACGGTCGGACGGCGTGGAACGCCCAGGGGCGTGTCCAGGGATGGGCGGATGTGCCCCTGGACGAGGTGGG
>JAUQQB010000001.1 GCA_030550075.1 Chloroflexota bacterium
AGAAGAGGCCGCCCAGGGCGGCGATGAAGACGCCGATGGTGTAGGTGCGGCGCTTGCGCAGGTGGCGGGCATGGGCGTTGGGATGATAGCGCAGCTCCTCGGCGGCAGCCAGGACCCGCCGCCGGGTTTCTTCGCTGATGTTCCCCTTGCCGTTGAGGACCAGGGAGACGGTGGTGATGCTGACTCCGGCACGCCGGGCCACATCTTTGAGGGTTACCATTTCCTGATTTCCAGCCTCTCCAGACCTTTGAGGATGTAGGGGTTGTTCATCGTGATCCGGTAGACGACATCGTTCTGGGCGTTCGCCAGCATTAGCAGGGAGATGCCCTTATCTATGCCGATGACGTCACGGGCGAACCAATCTTCGGTCAGGTTGAAGGCGTCCTGGAAACCGTAGGGACCCTTCAGCCGATCCAGAGTGAAATAATATACCATAGCCTGCCGGGATTGTTCGGGCAGGAAGAGGATGGACCCAATCGCCCCCGCCGGGGCGACGGTGTCGTCCACCAGGTGTTGCCGGTTGTCGTAGCCGGAGGGCGGCGCACCGTAACGGCCTTCATAGCCGTGGGGGCCGTCGCAGGCGGTCAGGCCCCAGGCCAGGGGGCCGAGGGTCAGGTACTTTTCGTCCATATTCACCGCGAAGTTGTAGTGGGCCTTCGCGGCCTCCACGGAGTTGGCGAACCAGTCCACGCCCTGGCGGTCGGTCCGGCCGCGAAAGTCTATCCAGGCATGGCTGTACTGGTAGGTGAAGAGGGAGCCGAACCAGGAGTGGATGAAAGGCTGGCCGTCGCCGTAGCGGGCCCGGTGCCGGGTGAACGTGTAATAGATGGAGGGGTCCAAGGGATAGGTGGGGGAGCCGGCCGCCAGGACGTAGAGCATCAACTGTTCGGCGTAGAAGTCCCAGTGGCCCTCAAACCCTTTCTCAGGGCGGTAGGCCATATAGAACATGTTGCGGGAGGGATCCACGAACCAGGGCCACTCCACGGCCGTGTAGATCGCCTGCGCTTTGGCCTGCGTTTCGCCACCGCAGTAGTCGCCTGCGGTCAGGACGCCCATGAGCAGGATGGCGGTATCGATGCTGGAGACTTCGCTCTGCCAGGCCCTCTGTCCGGTCTCCATATCCAGGAAGTGGTAGTAGAAACCGTGCTCGCGAGGTATAGCCGCCAGGGTGTCCAGGGTTCCGTCTATGCGCGCACAGGCCTGCGCGCGGGGGATGTAGCCTTTCTCCACGCCGATCACATACGCGGTCAGCCCGAAGCCCACGGCGGCGATGCTGGAGATGCCCGGAGAACCGGGATAGCGATCCCGGATCAGGCCGTAACCGGGACTGCCGGGGGTTGTGTTGGCCTGCTCCCAGAAGAAGTTGAAGGCGCCGCGCATTTCCCACTCTATGACGTCATCGGCGGAGACCGGCGTGGGGGTAGGAGCAGGCCTCCACGTCGGGGAGGGGGAAGGCGGGATGGCCGTGGGGGTCTGCTCCAGGACGGTCAACGTCACCGTCGGAGCCGGCGCGGCGCAGGCGGCCATGGTCAAAAGCGGAACGCAGACAAACGCAGATATACGCCGATTTGCGCTTTGTTTATTCACCGGTAATCCCCGTCCTTTCTACGGATTCCACAAACCATCGCTGGAGGACGAAGTACATGACCAGGAGCGGCAGGATGTTCAGGAAGGTTCCGGCCAGTTTGATCGCTTCGTTCAGACGGTCAAAGATATTGACCGTGCCGGGCGGGTAGAGGTTCTGATAGGCCTGGACGAACCGGGAAAGCTGCATCGGCAAGGTCTGGATGCCGCCTTCCAGAAAGATGACCGTCAGGTAGGTCTCGTTCCAGTACCAGACGATGGAGAAGATGAAGGAGACGATGTAGGCCGGAAGGGCATTGGGGACCGCGATCTGGAAGAAGATGCGGGCCTCGGTGGCGCCGTCTATCCGGGCGGCCTCTTCCAGGACTTTGGGGAGGGAGAGGAAGGTCTGGTAGAAGATGAGTATGAAGATGGCGCTGCGGAATCCCTGACCGCCCAGGGCGGGGAGAACCAGCGACCAGAGCGTGCCCAGCAGGCCCAGGCGGCGGTAGGTCAGCATCTGCGGGATGGCGGTGTTCTGCGGCGGGATGATGAAGGTCGCCAGAATCAGGGCGAAGAGCAGGGGCTTGCCGGGAAAGCGGTAGCGGGCCAGCCCATAGCCGACAATGGAACAGACCACCGTCTGCAGAATCGAGGGCACCACGCTGACCAGGATGGAGGCCAGGAGGGTGGAGGGGTAGTTGAGCACCCGGAAGGCCCGGACGTAGTTGCCGAAGTATAGCTCCGTCGGCACCCATTGCACCATCGGGTTGAGCAGGTCTGTGGGGCTCTTCAGGCTGGTGATGAGCATGAACAGGAGCGGGTAGAGGTAGACGAAGCCGATGGCCACCAGCAGGGCATACACCACCAGGGTGAAGAGCAGTCCATAGCGGGCATGAGTGCCCAGCAGGACGCCGCGAACCCGATCCCGGTACCCCGGCCATTGAGCGAGCACGCTCCGGAGACGGGCCGGCCACTCGGAGGGAAGGGTCTTCCTTAACGGATGAGCCGCCATCGCTCACACCTTTGCCGCACGGGATCGGAGGGCCAGATATACGATCAGCAAGATCAGGACCAGGACGGCGAAATACAGAAAGGACATCGCGCTGGCGTAGCCGATGCCGCCTTTGATGTCGTAGGTCTGGGTATAGATATAGCGCACGAGTTTGTTTTCGGAAAAGTGCGAGAGGGTGATGACGGTGTAGACCGCCACCACAATGTTGGTGGTAGAAAGGGAGGGGAGGGTGATTTTCCAGAAGGACTCCCAGGCGGAGGCGCCGTCTATGGCGGCGGCCTCGTAGATGCTGCGGTCTATCTTCTGCAGGCTGGCCAGGTAGATGAGAATCTGCACGCCGGAGAACCAGAGACTAAGGATGAACGACGTCATCAGATATTCGGCGGGGCCGCGCAGGACGCCGGGCAACCGGGCGAGGAACTCCAGGACGATCGGAGACTGGGCGATCTGGGGGACCGTCGTGGCGCCCTGGGCGACCAGTTCCCGGATGACCGGCCCGCTGGTGATGACAACAGGCAGGAAGAAGATGGTGCGGAAGAGGCCCTTCAGCGACAATTTCAGATTGAGGAAAAGGGCAATGATGAGGGAGAAGATCATAATGATCGGCACCGAGAAGATGGTTTCCACCGCGTATTCGATCAGCAGTTCCACGAAGATCGGGTCGGTGAAGAGGGCGCGCGTGTAGTTCTGCCAGCCGACGAAGGTCTGCTCCACGCCGGTGGCGGAGACGATGACATGGTTCAGGCTGTAGCGGAACGTCTCCACCAGGGGGACCAGGGTGAAAAGGATGAAGCCAACAATCCACAGGGCGACGAACGCGTAGCCCTGGAGGGCCTGTCGGGTGCGGTAACGGAGGGACATGGAGGGACGGGACGGCGCTTTCATGGCGTTACCTCCCTGAGGAGGGCATCCCGCGCCGGGATGGTGAGGCCGTAGAGCTGGACGGGAGCCTCATTGTAATTAACCAGAATCTGTTTGCCGTTGCTGTAGGTGGTGGCGAAGACGCCCGGCGCGACCTGCTCGTGGCCGACGATGCTGGCGCCCTGGACCGGGGCCAGCAGTCCGTTCAGCCAGGCATAACTTTCCTCTATTTCTTCTTCCAGCTGGCGATAGGCGGAGACGTAAATCCAATTGGAGCGGGTCTTCAGAATGCGGGCGGTCTCCTCGTGGGTCAGGAAGAACGATGGATAGACGCCGTATTCGGCGTGCCGCAGCAGGTCGCCGCGCACGTCGGGGGAGAAGTTCAGCGCCTCGCCGTAGTAAGGGACGTAGCCGGAGAGGACGATGGGCAGAAACGGCACCGTCTGGGTGGTGAAAATGTAGCCGTTATCGGTGATGGGGAGGTCGTAGATGGCGCGGGCGTAGGCGAAGAGATAGTCGTTGGGCCGGTAGAGGGCCAGCGGGACGGGGGAACCCTCCAGCAGGGCCCGGTAGGCGGCGATGGCCTCTTCCCGGTTGAGGGAAGCGCCGCGGCGAAAGTCGGAATAGAGCGTGCCGCCGATGCCGTCCAGCGCCAGGCCGATCCCGCCTTCATCTTTCAGGCTGTGGCCGAGGGCGGCGAAGCGGGATTGGAGGGCCTGGAGGTTGAAGTAGAAGTTGGGCTTGCCGCGCCGGTGGCCTTGCGGATAGTCGCCGGTAATGGCCATGGCCAGGTCGTAGCGGGAGAACGAGCCCGGCTCCTCTCGCAGCGCGGCGGTCGGGTCCAGATAGAGCGCAAAAGTCCCGCCACGGCGGGCGACCTCCCCGGCCGCTCGCCGCAGGTCCCTCTGGCTTCCCAGGGCCCGCTCCAGTTGCAGGCGGTTGGGGAAGGCCGCCGACGCGCCGCCCGGCTGCCAGCCATAGTAGACCACCTGAGGGTTCTTCACGTCCAGCTGGGCCAGGATTTCCTCCATCTGGGCGAGGGTGGTCATCGGGATGACCCGGTTCCAGAAGAGGACCCGCTCCCGCTCCGCGCCCAGAAACTCCAGGCGGATGCCGATACCTCCGGTGCGCATCTCCTGACGGCGCAACAGTCCCTTCTCCAGCAGGTAGCGCTGGTAATTGCGCGCCATGCCGACGTAATTGGCTTCGGGGCCGGCCAGAAAGCGGTAGTGCAGGACGATGTCAAAGCGGTTGGTCTGTGGCTGGATGACGGTCACGCCGTCGCCGGAGCGGCTGGTGCGCTGGAAATAACTCTCGTTGTAGATGAAGGCGTTGTAGAGGAAATTGAAGTTGGTGATAATCCCGGCGGGATGGGCCTGAATTTCGGCGTAGGAAGCGCCTTTCTCCAGCACGGCCAGGTAAGCGTTGGGCCCGGCCGAGTGGACCATCCCGATGACCGGGACCGAGATGGGATACGGAGGCCGCAGGGTGGGATCAAAGGGCATGGAAACGAGCATGCCCAGGTCGGGGCCGTAGTAGCGGCCGTAATACATATTTTGGGCCCGGGTTTCGGCGGTGAAGCGAATCAGGCTTCCGCACCCGTCCGGAAGGAACATGTAGCCCGGGGTCTGGTCGCCCCGCGTGGCGCCCATCCAGGGATAGAGGTGAAGGACGCCCAGCCGAAACTCGCCTTCTTCCCGGATCCACTCCGAGGGCACCTCCACCTGCACGCCCGTCTCCTCCAGAGTAAGCTGCAATCCCACGGCGATGCCGATCTCGGTGAAGGCGACCTGGGCCCGGATGCCCTGCTCCACAGGTTGAATCTCTATGGTGTGCTCCGCGTTGGCGATGGAGGCGCGCTTGACGTTGGCCCGCCGGTCCAGGTAGTCCACGCTGAGACCGCTCTGGGCGAAGGCGGTCCAGGCCCTGTTCAAGCGGTCGCCCGGCGCGCGCTCGTCCAGGTTGGAGTGCCAGATGTAGTGGTTGCGCCGGTCCACGACTTTGAAGGCCAGCGTCTCCGGGTTGACATACAACCGGAAGGTCCCGTTTTCGGCCACCAGCTGGTAGGTCTCCGGGATCCCGTCCGGGCGGGGCGCGGCATGCACGGGAGGGACCCCGAAGGACACGAAGGAGAACAAAAAGGACACGAGGATGAAAGTTCCGAGCCCTTTGTGTGCCCTGTGGGACCTTTGTGGCAAACCTTTCACGTCCATTTCATCCCCTCAGCCGGATTTCCCGCAGGATGGTCATCACGAAATCCGATAACTGGAGGAACAGCACGTACAGGATATAGCCCGTCAGCAGCATCATGGCCATCGTGAACAGGGTGGTCAGGACGTTGCGGACCGTCTCGCCGAAAGAGTAGTTGTGGATTTCCTTGACCATGAGGAAGAGCATCAGGCCCGTCCAGGCCCACATCAGATTGATAGAGAAGGTGTACAGGAAGACCTCGTTGGTACTCAGCAGGTTGGAAAGAAGCGCGATGGGCATGGCGAAGAGGGCATAAGGGAAAAGCGCGTAAGCGGTGCCGATGACCACGTCCCGAACGCGCCCCTCGCCGTCGCTGATGGTGGAGACCAGGTAGTTGGCCGCGTTCCAGAGCGCCAGGAACACGATGGCGTAGACCAGCTCGTTGACGGCGCGAATCTCACCGGGATTGGCGTAGGGATTAAAGATGAAGCCGGTCACGTAGGGCGTCAGCACCCGGACCGCCACCACCCACAGGTAGAGCAGGAAGGCGAATCCCAGACTGCCGCGCTCATTGATTTTGATATAGTAGAAACTATCGGCGGGCTGTTTGATGAAGCGGAACATGAACAGGAAGTCGTCCACCGGTTTCCGCGCCCGCAGCCAGGCCAGCCCGCGCCGCAGCGGGCTAAACCAGCCATAACGCCGGTTCAAACGTTGGAGCATGCTCTGGACGATGGAGAGGGCGACCAGCGCCAGGATGCCGTCTCCCAGATACCGCTGGAGGATGGCGTTGCGCAGCTCCCAGAAGACCTCAGAGTAGCCACGGCGGTCTTCCGCGTAGCGGTAGTAGACCAGGGCGCGGGCGTAATCACCCTCTTTGAAATAGGCGTCGGCGATCGCCTGATAGGCCATGATAAACGAGCCGTTGTAGCGCAGGACCTCTTCAAAGTAGGGTCGCGCCTGGGTGTAGAAGCCCTCCACATACAGGCGCACGCCGCTGTGGACCAGGCGGGCGAAGCTCGTCGCCTGATAGACCACGAGGGCGTTCTTCTCCCGGTCCAGGACATAAATTCGGTCCTCATAGCGGGCGACCGCGCTGGGGTCACGCAGCGTTCCCAGCCGCTGGTCGCCCTGATCTTTGGCACCGAAGACGAAGAGGAGCATCCCTTTCAGGTTGTACTCGTAGATGCGGCCCTCCGCGTCCACCGCCGTGACCAGCCCGTAGGGGCTCACGTGAAGGTCGCGAAACGTCGCGGAGCCGTAGATCTCGGGGAAGATGTTGCGCCCGGCGACGGTGAAGCGGCGGATGCTCTGCCGGGGGTTGGTGCCAGCGGTCACGGTGAAGATCATCCCGTCGGCGTCTATCGCCACGTTGGAGGGAGAGGCGGCTTCGCTCTTGATGAACTGCGCCAGTTGCTCCCTCGTCAGGAAAAGGCGCTGCAGGATCATCTTGAGGGACATCACGGCCGGGTTGGCGCCGAAGTACCCGACAAAGCGGCCGTCGGTGGTGAGCACCACCAGGCCGTTGGTGGAACCTTCGCTGACGACGTAGAGGTTCCGGCGGGCGTCCACGACGATTTTGCGCGGCAGGAACTGGTTTTTGCGCCCAAAGAGGGGGTCGTTCGGGCGGCCGAACCGGCTCAGGAGATTCCCTTCCCGATCCAGAATGACGACGGTGTTGCTTTTGGCGTCGGCGATGTAAAGGGTCCCCGCGCCATCCACAAAGACGCCGGTGGGGCCTGCTAGCAGGCCCTTCCCGTAGACAGCGGTGACTTCCAGGTCCCGGTTCAGGCGCAGGACGCGGCGGTTGCTCGTGTCGGCGATGTAGAAGTCGCCGTCGGGCGTGATGAAGAGGTCCTCCGCGCCGGAGACCGGCAGTTCCACCTCGGTCAGGGGCAGGTAGGCGTCCTGGGTCAGGTAAAGCCGTCCCCCCGGCCCCAGGGCCCAGGTGGTGTAGGGAGCCCGCGTCTCGGCCGGGGTCCACAGCGCCAGGCAGAGCAGGAGCCCCAGGAGGACGCAAAGGACACGCGAGGGGCGCCAGGGGATGCGGAAAAACTTTGTGCCCTTTACGCCCTTCGTGTCTTTTGTGGTTTTCAAAACGGGAACCCGTTTCATCCCTTCAACCCGGAATGGGACATGGTGCTCATCACCTGGCTTTGCAGGATCATGAAGATGATCAGGTTGGGCAGGAACATAATCAGCGCGGCCGCAGCGGCCACTCCCTGCCCGGCGACGACGTTGGCGCCTGACGTTGTGGTGGCCAGCGTGCTCAGGTAGAACGCGAAGGTCTTCAGACTCTCAATGTTGATATACATCGCCGAGGTGTCCGCGTTGTTCCAGGTGGCCTGGAAGGTCAGAATGGCGATGGTGGCAATGGCCGGCCGGACTATCGGCAGGACGATGTGCCAGTAAATCTGCAGGTCGGAGGCCCCGTCTATCTGGGCGGCTTCTATGACCTCGTTGGGGACCGTGTCCATGAACTGCTTGAGCAGAAAAACGCCCACCGGCATGGCCAGCGAGGGGAGGATGTGGGCCCAGAAGGAGTCGATCAGGCCCAGCCGGGCGATGATCAGGAAACGGGGGATGGTGACGGCGATGGGGACGAACATCAGCGCCACCGTGTTGATGGCGAACAGGGTCTGCTTGAGGCCGAAGCGCTTTTTAGAAAGCGCGTAGGCGGCCAGGCTGGAGACGAGGATGGAGGCGGCCACGGAGATCACCGTGACCACGATGCTGTTGAACAGGTAGCGGCTGACGGGCACGTCCGAGGTAGACATCAGCGTGAAGAGGTCGCGGAAGTTTTTCAGGGTTGGGTTCACCACGAAGAAGCGCGGCGGGTAGACGAAGAGCTCCTCGGCGGGCTTGAAAGCCGTGGAGAAGATGAAGATGATGGGCAGGAGCATAAAGGCCACCACCGGCGTCAGGATGAGATAGAAGGGGATCTGGCTGGGGTGGAAACCGGCGGGGTTGATGCCGCTGCCGCGCAGGCCGTACCAGCGGCCAAGCCATTTGCGTTTCGTGGGGGCTGTCTGAACGCTCGCTGGCAGGGAGACACGGGACGAAACGGGGCGCCATTTTATCGGACCGGGGCGTCGCTCCGCCTCGCTTCGGGGCTGAATACGGGCGCTTTCCTCTGCGCGTTTTTCCGACCATTCCATCGCTCTATCCCTCCTCGGTGCGGAAGAGGCGGTTTGCTAGGCGCGTGAAGAAGAGCACCATCAAAAGCAGGACAACGGAGACGGCGGCGGCGTAGCCCATCTCGTAGCGCAGGAAGCCGTAGTCCTCAATGTGGTTGACGATGAGCTGGCCGGCATAGCGAGGGGTGGGATTGGACCCCGAAAGGGCGACGCCGATGGACCCCGCCTGAAAGGTGCCCACGATGGACATCACCGCGCCGAAGAGCATCTGCGGCTTCATGGACGGGATGGTGATGTAGAAGATTTCCTGCCAGCGGCTGCTTATCCCGTCTATCGCTGCCGCTTCATAGAGTTCGGGATTGATCTCCAGGATGCCGGCCAGCATGGCCAGGAAGCCCACCCCCATACTGCTCCACAGGGTGACGATGATCATGATCGGCATCAGGAACTGGGGGGATTGCAGCCACTGGATCGGCTCCTGAATGATGCCCAGGCTGAGCAGAAAACTGTTCAGATAGCCGTTCTGGTCGCCGCTGAAGAGCGTCTGCCAGACGACGGCCATCGTCACCGCGGAGGTCATGGAAGGGGAATACAGGATCAGGGCGAGCACGGTCCGGGGCAGGCGGGGCAGTTGGGCCAGCATCCAGGCCAGCAGAAAGGCCAGCGCGTAGCCGCCCGGCCCTACAATCACGGCAAACTCAATGGTGTTGGGCAGGACGTATTTCATGAAGATGTCGTCCTGCGTCAGCAGGGTGATGTAGTTGCGCAGGCCGACGAACCGGGGAAACTGGATGGTGTCAAAGTAGGTAAGCGAAAGCAGAGCCGCCGCCACGACCGGGATGACGATGAAGATGACAAACAGGATGGCGTATGGCGAGACAAAAGCATACGCATTCCCTTCCCGGACCAGCCAGGCGCGGAATCGGTTCAGCATGCTCATTTCCTCTCCGCGTTCTCCATCCACTGGCGCACCATTTCTATTGTAGGGACCTTGATTTCGCGAAGCGGGACGCCGTTATGGGTATAACCCAGCTCCTCCATCTTGCGCGCCATCTCGCGATTGATGGTCAGGATGGCGCTATCAATCGCCACACGCGGGTTCACGCCGTCGAAGACGATGCGGTTCCAGGCGTTGCTCAACTCCCGCTCCTGCATATACGTGCCCGGCAATCGGACCGGCTGCCGCATCCATCCCCACTGCTTCAGGATGACGTCCTTGTGCTCCTCCGGGATGGGCAGGGCGCGGAAGGCCTCCACATTGGCGGTGTACCAGAGGTATTCCGGCCCGTAGTTCATGATGAGTTGACGGCTGAATTCCGTCTGCGTCTCGGTGGACATCCACCACTTCAGGAATTCCCACGATTCCTGCGGTTTTTCAGTATCCGCCAAGATGACGCAGGTCTGGGCTGAGCCGGTGGCATAGCGATACTGCCGCCCGTCGGGCAGGACGGTGGCCGGATAGAGAGCGAGCCCCCACAGGCCTTCTATCTCTGGGGCGGCGATGCGCAACTTGATGTAGGTCTCCGCATTGGAGATGCCCACCGGCAGATCCCCGTTGCGGAAACTGTCGTAGAAACTGACGGCCGTGAGCGGCATCCCGTAGACGGTGAACTGCTCGGCCATAAACTGGAGGCCCCGGATGGCCTCCTCGCTGCCCAGTCCGGTGCGCAGGCCGTCCGGCGTGTAGAGCTCGCCGCTGAAATTCCAGATATACGGCGCGGTGACCAGATAGCCCTTCAGGCCACTGCCGGCGGAGAGCGGGGTGTAGTAGTTCATGCCGTAGCGCTGGAGTTCAGGCAGAATCGCGATGACCTCGTCCCACGTCTGGGGGACCGGGAGCCCCAACCGCTCCAAAATGTCCCGCCGGTAGAAGGTCACCCAGAAGTCCTGCGTCTCCGGGATGGCGTAGACCGAGTCATTGATGATGTATTCCAGAAGCGCCCCGGGCGAGTAGATGCGGATGAAGGAATCGAAGTCCTCAAAGGAGCGCAGGTCATAGAGGGCGCCGCGCAGGGCCAGTTCAAAGGGGATGTTGGTGCTGATGCCCAGCGCCACGTCGGGCGCGATGCCCGCCGCAATCGCCAGGGCCAGTTTGGACTCGTTGGGCATTAGCGAAAACTTGACCCGGATGCCCGTCCGGGGGGTGAACGTCTGGTCCGCCAGCTGCTGCATCAGGTCCACATACTGGCGCGGGCGGTTGACCCAGACCTCTATCTCATCCCTGGCCGCGCCGATGGAGAGATAGGGGGTTTGCTGGAAGGAGTGGATGAGCCGCTTGATATTCTCGATGAACGCCTGTCCGATGGGAATCCGGGGCTGGGGCGGCGTAACATCCGGCGAATGCACATAGATTTTGTCCAGCGTGAGGGGCTGCTGCCGCAGGGCCGAGAGGACGCTTCCCAGCAACTGGGCCGCCGACTGGGGCCCTTCGGAGAGGCGGTTCATCCGCACCGGGATCTTGTTCGGGTCCGCCTCCAACAGTCGGATGTTCTCCAGCGCCATCTGGTAGTTCATAATTTCCTGCGAGTTCATCCCGTTGTTGATGGCCTGCAGGGCGGCCTTGTCGGCAGCGAGCTTGTCGGCGATGGTCGCCAGCCGTTCCTCAATATCCGGGATGTACGCAGCAATTTCCCACTCCCGGTACCGATCCACCTGGTTGCCCGTCAGCCGCCGGATCTCCAGCGCCAGGTCGTTGATGATGCGGATGGACTCGCGGATGTTCGCGATGGCGGTGTCGTAGGGAGAGGTGGTGACCTCCAGGCCGATGACGTTCCGACCGGCTTGCAGGTGGACGCGATAGGGCAGGGTGACGTTCCGCCACCCGGCAGAATAGGCGAAGGGCACTGCGTGGAATTCGTCAAAGGGGACGACGCCGTTGATGGTGATGCGCCGGAAGACGGTGAAGTTGGGGCGGGTGTCCTGCAGGACGCGCAGGGTCAGCAGGTACATGCCGTCCTGGGGCACCTCCACTTCGTAATACAGCGCGCTCCCGCTCTGTTTCCACGAATCCCCGCCGATGGTGTTGAGGATCAGACGGTAGGTGTCGTAGGGGGTTACGTCCAGACCGCGATTGTAGAGAGGACGGATGGAGGCATCATTCTTAAAGGAAGGCCATTCGGCCTCCACCTCCACCTGCACGCCCGATGTGTCCGGGGCCGGTGTCTGGGCCAGGTATTGGCTGTATGAGGGCTCCGGCGAAAAGGGACGAAAGTAGATGCTTCCCAGCAGGAGCGTCTCGCGGGCAAGCACGAACTCAACGGCGTGCTCGCCCCGCGTCAGGTGGATGGTCAGGGGGTATTTCCGGCTGAAGTTCACGTCCCGCAGCGAGACCTCGGTCCAGCGCGCCAGGCGCACCGGCGGGGCGGGAATCTGATGCCCGTAGCGGTTCAGGGGGAACTCGTCGGTCGCGCTGCGGTAGTAGAGGGGGAAGAGGATGCGACGGGCATCTTCCACCGGAAGGGCACCATCCACGAACAGCTGGCCTTCCGGCGGGAGGAACAGGACCTCCTCCGGCGCGGCGGCGTCAAAGGAGACGGTGTAATCGCCCTCGGTTTCGATCCGGATAGAGAAGCGGACCCGGTCGCCCTTCTCCAGGCGGACGCAGGGCTTCCCATACTGTCGAGCGAGGGGATCATCGGCCAGGGGCAGGCCGAACGCATCGGCGCGGACCTCGAGGGCCTGCCCTCCCGACCCGGGGAGAGGAGCGGCGAACAGGGACCTCGGCGGCGGACTGGCCAGGCCGCCGATGACCAGAAGAAGCAGCAGAAAGCAAGGGACCCTGCCCTTCACGGCACGCTGACCCTCAGGAAGAGCAGTGGGTTTGGCGGCGGGCGGCGCTTCAGGCGAGCCTCCGCATGGGCCCTGCGCCGCCCGCCGCCAGTTCGTTCATCTACCGGAGGATGAGGGGGCGCCCTACGGCTTCAGCTCGGCCCGCGCCTCATCCAGCAACCGATTGGCGAACTCCTCCAGCCGGGCGGCGTAGTCCTCGTATTTGTACTTGCCCGAGCAGGCGAAGTTGAACATGTACCACATATTCACATCCTTGTCTGTGCCGATGTCAATCCCGGGCTTGCCTTCCCAGCGGGCGGCCACGTAGCCGGGCACGATCTTCGCCAGCGACTCCAGCAGGCTTTTATCCAGGTTCTCAAACGCCGCGCGCAGGCCCGGCTTCTCGCCAACGAAGGAGAGGTACAAATTAATGGTGTCGGCGTCCACATAGACCGGCATGCGGGTCGGCACCTGCTTGGCCGCTCGGGCGATCTCGGCCTCCGCGAGATACCCTTCGCGCGAGTAGGTCATCCACTTGGCGAACTTAAAGGCCTCCTCCAGGTTGGCCGAGGTCTTGGAGACGACGATGATGTCGGCCACCAGCGCCTGGTTGCCGCCGGGGATGCCCAGGAAATCCCAGTTGAAGGTCGCCTGCTGGGCGAAGGCGGGGACCATCCAGCCGCCGTCCCAGCGGACGCCGGACTCCTGGTTCAGGAACAGTTCCCACGGGCCCTGGGACTTGAAGTTGGGCTTCTGCTTGTCGGTCAGGCCCTGCCAGGTGTGCGGCAGCACCTCGCAGGCCTTCGCGACAGCGGCCTTGAAGGCGTCGGAGTTGTAGTGCATATGCTGGCCGTCGAAACTGAACCACTTCAGCTTGGGGTCCTGGGTGCTGGGGTACCAGCCCAGGATGAACTCCATCTCGTCCAGGCCCAGGCGGCCCTTTTTGACATCGGTCAGCGCGGTGACGGCAGCGAAGAAGTCATCCGCGGAGACGCCGTAGGTCGGCGCATCCAGGTTGTTGGCCTCAAAGAGGTCGATGTTGACGAAGTAGCCCATGACGAACTGTGCCGCCGGAAGGCCCAGCACCTTGCCGTTATAGGTGACGGCGTCCCGCAGGACCTGGGGCACCTGCTGCCAGTCGGGGTCGTTGCTGACGAAGGGGGTCAGGTCGGCCAGCCAGCCGTTCTTGACGTAGAGCGGGGTTTTATCGGCCATGAAGACATCCGGCAACTGACCCTTTGCCGCCAGCGCCGTCAGTTTGTCGTCCCAGGAGCCTTCGCCCGACATGTCCACAATCTCAATGGTGACATGGGGGTTCAGTTCCATATACTTCTTGACCAGCTGACGCTGGACGTTGTTTTCCTCTGCGGTGCCCAGGTTCCAGTTCGCGTAGCGGAGCGTCACGGGCGCTGGGGTGGGGGTGGGAGTGGGAGCTGGTGTCGGTGCGACCGTTGGGGTCGGAGGCGTCGTGGGCTGGGGAGACGGGGTGGGCGTAGCCGCGGGCGCGCATCCGGCCAAGACGACCGCAAGCGTGGCGATGACCGCCAAGAGACGAGACCCTTTCAGCGCTGTCATTTTCCTCTCCTCCTCCTTCGTCTGGTGGGAATGGGTGATAGAAACTGGACGGATAGATGTCGGGGAAGCGATTGGGAATTTTCCGCAGGCCACCTCCTTTCTGGTAAAAGGGTTTATCTTGCGCCACGGCCCATCAGGACTTCCACCTGGTGAACCTGCCCGTCCTGCAGGGCCGGGATAAGCGGACGCTCCAGAGGCTTCCCGTCCAGCCAGACGGCACGCACCCCCCGATTCGCGAAATCCGGGTTACGGACCACGATATGGTAGACCGCGTTGCGGAATCTCCGCCGGACGGTGAAACCCTCCCAATAGGCCGGAATGCAAGGGTCAATCAGCAGGCCCTCCTCCTGGGGGCGGATGCCCAGAATCCAGTGGGTCGCCACCCGATGCAGCCATTGGGCCGAACCGGTGTACCAGGTCCATCCACCGCGCCCGTAATACGCCGAGGCGGGACCGTCCACGTTTCCGGGGGTGACGTAGGGCTCGGCCTTGTAGACGTCAATATCCCGGCTGCGATTGGGCGGGCAGATGCGCCGGTAGACCTCGTAGGCCCGTTCGGGCTCGCCGATGAGGATGTAAGCCCAGATGGCCCAGGTGGCAGCGTGGGTGTAGATGCCGCCGTTTTCCCGCAGACCGGGCGCATAGCGGGTCACGTAGCCGATGTCGGGGCGGGGGCGGGTGAAGGCCGGGGAGTTCAGCAGGGGACCGTAGTCCGTGAGCAGGCGCTTCGTGACTGAATCCATTGCGATTCGAGCCCTCTCTTCATCCGCGGCGCCGCTGATGACGGCCCAGACGTTGGGCATCAGGAAGATTTTGCCCTCGTCGTTCTCCCTGGAGCCCACGGGGAGACCGTCGTCCGTGGTGGCCTGCTGGTACCATTCCCCGTCCCAGCCGTAGCGGTTGAGAGCGTCCTTCAGGCTGGCCCGCACATCCTCACACTTGCGGGCGAACCGTTCGTCCCCGCGCCGCCGCGCCAGCGGGATGAAGTTGCCCAGGATGTAGTAGAGGAACTCCGCCACCCAGAAACTCTCGCCCTTGAGCGCTGTGCCCACCGCGTTCAGGCCGTCGTTCCAGTCATGGTCGCCCATCAGGGGGACGCCGCGCGGGGAGAAGCGGGAGAAGGCGCGCTCGATGGCCCGTTTGCAGTGGTCGTAGAGGGGCTCCGCCGGGCCGTTCAGATACGGGACAGGCTCGTCCAGGATGGCGTAATCGGCAGTCTCTTTCAGGTAGGCATCCAGGACGAAGGGGAGCCAGAGCAGGTCATCGGAGCAGTTGGTGCGCGGCCCGCCTCCACGAATGGAGAACCACCAGTGGAGCACATCGCCCTCCACGAACTGCTGGGCCGCGTGCAGGAGCAACTGTCGGCGGGTGCACTCCGGCTCGCTGACCAGAAAGATGAGGCTGTCCTGCAACTGGTCGCGGAAGCCATAGCCGGCGGAGACCTGGTAGCAGGCGGACTTGCCCCACAGTCGGCAGGAAATGGCCTGATACTTGAGCCAGTAGTTGGTCATCACGTTCAGCGCCGGGTCGGGCGTCTCCACATGCTCCGGCTCCACAAAGCGGGCCCAGAGGGCGTGCACCTCTTCCAGGGCCCGGGCGCTCCCTTCGGGAGAGGCGTAGCGGGCGATCAGTTCATACGGGTCTTCCCGGCCGTTCTCGGCGGCGCCCAGGGTGAAAACCACCGTTTTGCTTTCTCCGGGTTCCAGCTGGACCTCTACCTGCAGGGCGGCGACCGCGTCGCCGAACCGCCCGCTCCGCCCGGCCAGGCGCTCCTGCCGCATGGCCTGAGGGTGCTCCTCACACTCGTAGAGGCCGATGAACGACTCTTTGTCACAGTCAAACGATTTCAGCGACGCGCTGACCGCCATGAAGGCCGTGTAGGGCCAGTCTATATTGTTATGGCGTCCCTTCTCGTCCGGGAAGCCCCAGAGGTACTTGCGGGCGAAGAGGGCGCTTCGGTCCGGATCGGCCCAGGTCTCTATGAACAGTTTGTGGAATTCCCGGTGCTCGTCGGGGGCGAAGCCCAACAGCCATTCGGCGTAGGAGGTGACATCCAGGGAGCGAGGGGTGATCCCGGTGTTGGTCAGGCGCAGTTCCCAGACCTCCACCGGGTCCCGCGCGGAGACGAAGACGGTCAGTTCGCTGCGGATGCCGTTGATGCTCTGGAGGAATCTGGAGTATCCCAGACCGTGCACTACCCGGTATTCGTCATACGGATGCATCACGGGCTTATACGTGGCCGACCAGTAGCGGCCGGTCTGGAGGTCGCGGATGTAGAAATACTTGCCCCAGTTGTCCTTGACCAGGTCCTGGAAAGCGCGCGTGATACGGTTCTGCCCGGCGTTGCCCCGCCAGCTGTAGCCGGAGCCGGTCTGGGAGACCATGAGGCTGTAGTCGCCGTTGCTGATGATGTTGCACCAGGGGCGCGGCGTCAGAGGGGTCGTGATGATGTACTCACGGCCATCTTGAGCAAAGTGGCCGTAGGGGTTGGAGAACTCCATCCACATTCACCTCTCGGAGAATGGGACCCTATAAGTAAAACGTTTTACTTATTTTACCGCGGTATATGGATTTGTCAAGAGCTTGTGACTCATGGTGCGGCTGTGCATCTGCATATGCCCGAGGCCCTGTTTACGAAGGGCTGGCTTTGGTCGGCTCGATCCGCCCCTTAGGGATAAGGGCGAAAGGTGCGCGACCGTGGCAGCCCCGATAATGAGACACTGGAACACTGCGGAAACGATGATCTCCCACCGCTTTGCGCACTTTGCCCCAACGCTGGAAGGTCTCTCCTGAGCCACAGGGGTGTTTTCGGAGGCGGCTATCCGCCTGTCCCTGGCCAAGCTGGAATGCTGGGGGCGCGGCTCCCGCATTGTAAAGGGTTGCCGCGAGGCCTGCCGGCATTCGTCAAGTGAGGCGGTAAGCAGCGCAGCGGTAGCGGTCGCAACTCTGAGCTCCGTCTAATTCGCCCGGCAATCCATTCGGCAGTCTTAGAAGCAGATGCAGACCATGCGAGGTCCCATCCTGATCCCAGTTAGGCATGCCCCTGCCCGAATCTCCCCGGGCAAGGAGGGAGTATTCGGAGCCTGAGCTCTCTCCGCTTTCATCACCGGGCACCAGGGGAAGCCCCTCATTCCTCTGGAAAGAAACAGGCCACCTCCCAATCTGGCCTCACAGGAATTCGGGGTGGTCGCTCTTTCCAGCACTGGGGTTGGGCCTTCCAGCAACGAGGGGCAAAGGGGCAGGCTGGTGAAACGCGGGGATTGGCCTCATCCCATGCGCTACGGTGTGGGATTTTCGCTTCCATAGCACTCAGAAGGACGATCGTGTAGGGGTGGCGCGGGCGCGCTGCAATCTCCCTGGCCGGACCGCATTCCATTACCCGCCCGGCATACAGCACCACCAGATCATCTGCAATGCGCCGGATCAGCGGGAGGTCATGGGTGACGAACACCATCGCCAACCCGCGCTCCCGTTGAAGTTCCATAAGCAGATTGATGATCTGGGCTTGCATGGATACGTCCAGGTTCGAAGTGGGCTCATCACATAAAAGAAGCTCAGGCTCAAGAGCCAAGGCGCGGGCGATGGCGATCCGCTGAAGCCCACCACCGGAGTAACGCGTGGGGTAACTCCTCAGCGAAGCGTCCGGAAGCCCCACGCGATCCAACAGCCCGCGGATGCGCTCCCGGGCTGTGACATTCCAAAGACCGTGGGCGCGCAACGGCTCGCCGATGATCTCCTCGAGGGTTAAATGGGGATCCAGGGCATCATAGGGATCCTGAAAGATGAAGCCGATGCGCCGTCGGATGGCCTTCATCTCCTTCGATCGGTAGCTATAGGGTCGACCCATGAACCGAATCCGTCCGGCCGAGGGACGCTCCAATCCCAGAGCCAGGCGGATGCACGTGGTCTTTCCCGAGCCGGATTCCCCAACTAATCCCAGGATTTTCCCCTTTCGGACGGCGAAGCTCACATCCTCCAGGGCAATAAAACGATCATAGCGCCGAGTCACATGCTCGAAATGGAGGATCGGCAATTCCAGACCGCTCATCCCCAATCTCCCCGGGGGAAGTAGCAGGCCACCATATGTTCTCCACGCCAAAGCGGATCGGGGAATCGTTCCCGGCAAACCGGCTGGGCGTAAGGGCACCGCGGGTGGAAGGGGCAGCCGGGCAACATATGGCCGGCTGGAGGCGGATAGCCCTCGATGGCGTAGAGAGGCTTTCCCCACGCCCCAGCGAGGAGGTCCCGGTACGTTCGAACCAGGGCTTCCGTGTAAGGATGGGCGGGGGCCTCCAGGATCTCCCGACACGGTCCGACCTCCACCAGGCGGCCGGCGTAGAGCACGGCGACCCGGTGGGCGAGGGCCGCCACCACCCCCATGTCGTGGGTGATCCAGAGCACGGACATCCCGATTTCGGCCTGCAGGCGGCGGACGAGGGCGAGGATCTCGCTCTGGGTGATCCGATCCAGGGCCGTGGTGGGCTCATCAGCAATCAGGAGAGGCGGATGGAGGGCCAGGGCCATCGCCAGGATCGCCCGCTGGCGCATGCCCCCCGAAAGCTGATGCGGATACAGCGAGGCGACCCGTTCCGGACGGGGGATCTGCACCCACGCCAGGGCCTCGACCGCGCGGGCCCAGGCCGCGGGGGCGGAGACCCCCAGGTGCGCCCGGAAGACCTCGGCCACCTGCGCCCCGACCGGGAGCACCGGGTTCAGGGCGGCCATCGCGTCCTGGGGGACCAGGCCGATCAGGCACCCGCGGAGCGATCGAACGGCATGGAAGGGTAGGGCGTAGAGATCATGCCCGTTGATCTCCACCCGCCCTCGGACGGTCGCCCCGGGAGGAAGCAAACGGGCGATGGTCATGGCCAGGGTGGTCTTGCCGCTCCCGGTCTCCCCGACCACGGCCAGGATCTCCCCCGCTCGCACTTCCAGGGAGACCCCCTCTAAGACCCGGGTCTGACGGTAGGCAACCGCCAAATCCCGCACCTGCACCAGAGCCCTCATCCGATCCCCTCACGGGCACGAGGGTCCAGAAACATACGCAGCATGTCCACAACGCCATTCAAAAGGATCACCGCGGTGCCACCGACCAGCACGGTCCCCATGACCACCGGGCGGTCCAGGGTTTGCATCGCCTGCACCGCCAGCAGACCGATCCCGGGCCAGCCGAAGATTGTCTCCACCACCACCACGCCGGAGAGATAAGCGCTGAAGTCCATCCCCGCCATGGTCACGACCGCTGGGAGGACGTGGGGGAAGCAGTGCCGGACCAGGATCCAGCGGTTGGGCAAACCTTTCGCCACCGCCATCCGAACGTAGGAGCTCCCCAGGCTCTCCTCCAGCCGGTCCCGGATCACCCCGGCGTACCATGGAGTTCCCGCCAGCCCCAGGGTGAAGGCGGGGAGGATCAATTCCCGCAACCCGGCGCCTCCGGTGGTTGGAAACAGGCGGAGCCAGAAGCCCAGGGCCAGCAGGAGCGAGAGCCCGATGACGAAGGTGGGCAGCGAGAGCAGGACCAGGTTCAGGCCGGACAGCCCTCGCCGCAGGCGAGGGGAGAGAGCCATCGCGACTCCGATGGGAAACCCCAGCAGGATCTCCGCCAGCACGCCCGCCAGGGCCAGGGCCGCCGTCGCCGGGAGCCGGCCGAGGATCAGACGGGCCACCGGCTGCCGGCGCACGTAAGACTCCCCCAGGTCCCCCTGGGCGATGCGGGTCAGATAGCGGCCGAGTTGTTCCCACCATGGCCGGTCCAGGCCCAGCTGGGCTCGGATCCGTTGGGCGACCTCTTCCGTAGGCGTGCGGGGTGCCAGCATCCGCACCGGATCCCCGGGGATCACGAATTGCACCAGGAAAGCCAGCACCACCAATCCCAGCAGGGTGACCAGACCCTGAAGGGCGCGGATCCCTATAAAGCGAGCCATGAGAACCGGATCCCCTCCGAATGAGCCTGTTTGAATCCCTCAGCGATCAGCAGGAACCCCAGGGTGGTCAAAAGCAGGAAAGCGGCCGGCGCCAGGAACAGATGGGGGGCGAAGGCCAGGGCCCCCTGTCCCTCCCCAATCATGTTTCCCCATGAAGGAGTCGGCAGCGGAACCCCCGCTCCCAGGTAGGAGAGAGTGGCCTCCATCATCACCGCTGCAGCGGCGTTCATCGGAGCGTAGGTGAGAAGCAGGGTTTTCAGATGGGGCAGGATATGCCGAAGCAGGATCCGATGCCTGGCCTCTCCCATCGCCACGGCCGCCTCTACGAACCCCCGGCGCCGCATGCGCAGGGTCTCGTTATAGACCAGACGAGCGGGGTAAGCCCAGAACAGCATGGTGATGATGACCACCGGGCGCAGCGGCCCCGCGGGCAACAGGGCTGTCATGGCCAGGCCCGCCAGGGTCGTGGGGAGGGCAAGGCCGATATCAGTCAAGCGCATCAAAAGGGCTTCCGGAAACCCTCCGTAAAAGCCGGCCATCATGCCCACCGCCGCCCCCAGGGCCAGGCTCAGGAGGGCCGCCAGGATCCCGATGGAAAGGGAGACCCGTCCGGCCAGGGCGACTCGAGCCAGCACATCTCGTCCCAGCGAGTCGGTTCCCAATGGATGGGTATGGTTGGGACCCAGGGGCAATCCCGCCGGGCTCAGACCGGTCGCGAAGTCCTGGTAATATGGGTCTCCAAGCCAGGGGGCGAGGAGGGCGATCAGGCTTACCGCTCCAATCAGGGCGATCCCGGCCAATAACGAACGCCGGGCCTCAATCGGCCACCCAGAGGCGATCGTAATAGGTGCCATATTCCCCTCGATAATGGTAGTTCTGAATCCGCTCCCGCCGGCCCGCGATGAAGTTGAACGACACCAGCCACAGGAACGGCGCGTCCTCCCCGATCAGCTGCTCAATCCGGGCGTAGATCCGGTTGCGCTCCTGCTCATCGAAAACGGCCTTCGCCTCCTGCGCCAGCCGATCCACCTCCGGATTGCTGTAGCCGATGTGGTTGTCGGAGGCGTCCGAGACGAAGAGGGTGTTGACCATATCGGCCGGGGAGGGCTGGACCATGAACCAGGACCCGCTCCACATCTGGAGGCCTCCTTTTTGCACCAGGTCCTGCAGGACGCTGGGGTCCACCTGCTCCAGGCGCACCCGCACCCCGATCGCCGCCAGATCCTGCTGGACGATTTGGGCCTCCTGGAGGAAGGGGCTGTCCGACCGGGCGGTAAGGGTGACCAAGAAGCCGTCCGGGTAGCCGGCCTCTGTTAGGAGCCGCTTGGCTCGATCCGGGTCGTAGCCATAAGGCTGGAAGATCCGGTCGTAGTTCTCCAGCGTCGGCGGGAACGGCGCTCCCCACGCGCGAGATTGACCTGCGAAGATCCGCTCGATCTTGGCGCGATCCACTCCCCAATTGAGGGCCTGGCGGACCCGGCGGTCGTTCAAGGGCGGCTGCTGCGTGTTCAGCTCGATCCAGCGCCCGGCCAGGACGGGGACCGGCTGGGCGAGGCGGCTCAGGTTGGGATCCGCAAGGACCCGGCTAACATGAGTGGCCGGAATTCCTTCCCCGAGAATATCCAAATTCCCGGCCTGCAACTGCAACAATAGCGTATCCTCCGCGATCCCCCAGCGGAATTCCACCTCGTCCACATAAGGCAGCCCAGGCCAGAAATAATCCGGGTTCTTGGCGAAGACTGCTCGCTGTTGCTCCTCGCTGTATTCCACCAGCTTGAAAGGCCCCGTGCCCACCGTGTAAGTCCGACCGAAGTCCTCCGGATGAGCTTCTACTTCCTCACGGGGAATGGGGGTGCTCATCGGAAGGGAAAGGAGGTTCAGAATCGTGAAATCCGGCTGGATCAGGTGGATCCGCAGGGTGTAAGCATCCACCACCTCCACCCCTTCCAGGGTCTTCGTCTTCCCTTCCATCACCTCTTTGGCGCCGACGATGGTCTCAAAATAGCTCTGGGCCCAGGAGGCCAGCTCCGGGCTCAGGGCGCGCTCCCATGACCATTTGAAATCCTCCGCCGTGACCTCGCGGCCATTGTGGAATTTGATCCCCTGACGGAGCCGGATCGCCAGCGTCCGGCCGTCCGCAGAGACTTCCGGCATGGCTTCCGCCATGTGCGGCGCGGGCCCTCCGGCCTGCCCATCGTAAGCGAGGAGGGTGGCATAGACCAGCTCGGTCAGCACATCCCAGGCGGACAGGTTGTAGCCAAGGGCCGGATCGAGGGAGTTCGGGCCCTCGCTCCAGCCCACCACCACCCGACCTCCGGGCTTTCCCCCCGCAAAGGGCGGCCCGGGAGGACGCCCGGGGATTGGCGTAGGGGAGGGAGGGATCGGGGACGGAGGAACGGGTGTTGGGGAAGGAGCCGGCCCCGGTGGCGAGGGAGAAGGGCTTGGGGGAATGGTGGGCGAAACGGCCGGAGCGCACTGAGTGAGGACCCACCCGCCGATTCCGATCCCGAACCACCTCAGGAATTCGCGACGGGTCAACTTGCGCGCGTTCATCGGCCCCTCCTTTCTTCCAGCTTAAGGTAGGACAACTGCTTGCAGTTGTCCTACTCTTAGAAGACATATAGCGCCACAGCCGGGAGCAACTGGCATGGGTTCCCCATCCGCGTTAGCATCCAGCGTCCCGGGGGATCGATCACCACGCCCGCCGCGCTCCGGCTGTCCGAGGCGAGGTTCGGATGGCGACAGACGGTGGCCCCCTCCGGGCCGGGGACGTGATCGGCCAGGATCTCCAGGAGGTCCAGCGGCTGGACCCCCGAGCGGGCAGCGGCCTGGGTCTTCAGGCGCTCCACGCGATGCCGGCTGGCCGGCACATCCTCCCGCCATTGCTGCATCGCGCACGCCGGGTCCTCGAAATGCGCGCACGTGGCCCATATCCCCTCCACCGGCCGCACGGCGGAGACCGTCCCGGCCATCTCGATGTCCACCGCGTGGACTCCGTCGCTGACAATATAATGACAGCCTGCGGTGGAAGGGGCCTCCGTCACCACCCCGACCGCCTCTTCCACGCTGCGGCAGCGAAGGATGCGACGGGCGATGAAGGTATAAGGAAGTCCGGGGGGATGGGCGCGGAGGGTGACCCCGGTGTGCACACTGCCGATGCCGGCGCTGTTCACCCCCACGCCGCCCAGGGTCCCCGCATCCGCCAGATAGGCCATGCGAACTCCGCCTTCCTCCACGAAAAACAGCCAGGGGTCCCCCCACCAGTCCGCCCCATCCCAGGTTTGAGCCAGTAGCATCCTTCCCGTCGCCGTCCGATCCAAGGGAAGGATCACCGCAGAGCAGCGAGGGCCCGCCGGGCGGGGAGGACGGCCGCGCTCGTGGACCAGATCGGCGATTTCCTCGTAAAAATTCAAGCCCAGGACAGCCTCCCAGGGCACGCCGGCACCCTCCGCCAGGCCTTCCAGCTCGAGGGCGAGATCGGGGTCCTTTTCAAGGGCTGGCACCGCTCGCTCCTGAATCCATTCGCGGAGCTCCTGGAGAGAAATCGGGTGAGCCGCACGAACCGTGGCCTCCGCGACCAGCTCCGCCCAGTAGCGGCGGATCCAGGGAGCGGCCGCTCGGCCGTGCTGTCGCCCCCGTTCCCGTGGGGATCCCGTCAGCCAAAGGACGCGGATGCTCTCGTCTTTCATCAGCCCTTATCCTCCTGGAAATAGCCCTTCCGGTAGCTCTACCAGCCCACTCGATGGAAGCTGGCGAAGGATCGCCAGTACCCCTCGGTTCCAGATTTGCATCGCCTTCGCCCGCCGATAGGCTCGATGCAAACCGGTCTCTGCGGCGAACCCTACAGCGCCCATCAGCTGATGGGCGAGCGCCGTGACCCAGACCGCGGCGCTACCGGTATAGATCAGCGCAGGCGCCCAGTCTGGAAGATCCGGCACAGACCAGGCTAAGGCCTGGATTCCTTTCACGATCGTGGCCGCTTCGCTGAGATACTGCTGAATCACCGGCTGGGCGGCGAGGGGGCGATCGAATTGCCGACGGACGAACGTGTGGTCCAGGGCCTGTCGGAAGGCTCGCTCCGCCAGCCCGGCGAGGTAAGAGACGGTAGCAGCGGCCCAGGCCCGCCAACGTTGCCTCGCCTCTTCCAACGGTGCTTCCCTTTCCGGCCGCAGGGCTGCTTCCGGAAATCGATAGATCCCCCAGTTGTCCAGATAGGCTATGGGCTCTCCGGTGGAGGGCAGAGTTGCCCAGCCCAGGCCCCCGGGTAGGGGAATAGCTGCCTGGGAGGTGCGGGTCGCATAACGAACCCATCCGTTCAGGGCCAGCGCTCCCCCTAAAGCCGCCTGATCGATCAGGGACAGGGGCGCGATGGCCTTGCCCAGGGCGAAGGCCCCTGCCATGCCCAACGGCAGCGCCTCCGGCTCCTCCCCCCATATCATCCAGCCGAGCTCCTGCAGATGTTCGACCAGCCTTTCGTCGTGATCCTCCCCCCAGCCGCCGGGCTGCCATTCCCCGGGTGGCCTCCAGCCTTCCAGCAACCGGGAGAAGGCTTGTTCCACCATCTGAATTTCAGGAAGAGTCGACCGTTCCATGGTTTTCCTCTTCCGGGGTGAGAACTATGCGGGTGTGCTCACCGCAGCCAGGGATCCAATCGCCGACGGCGTTCGGCTGTCCATTCAGGCGCCACAAGCTGCCCAGCGCCCATACCGGGCCCACCCCGGGTTGCCGGAAGACGTGGAGCAGATGGTTGGCCCGAACCTGAGGATCCCCATAGAGGGCGCTGAGGCGGCGCACTGGCCCGCATGGGATCCCGTGGGCCTCCAACCGTTCCAGCCAGAAGGCAACCGGCCGGGCCGCGATACGGGCCTCCATCTCTTGCACCAGGGCCTGCCGCTGGGCACGCTCCTGCGGGTCCTCTGGGATCTTGTCCGGATCGCCGACGGCGGGGTCCTGCAAGCCGAACACCTGAAGCATCGCCTCCCGCTGGCGTTGGTTGAGGCAGGCTACAGCCAGAAAGCCATCCTGGGCCTGATAGCACCGATAATAAGGGTTCAGGGACAGCCGAAGGGCGACCTCCTCTGTCCGCTGATCCAGGTCCGGGGGCCCGGCGGGCTGCTCCGGGTTTTCTATGGGAGGAGGGCCTTGAAGCGCTTCCACCCACACCAGGTCCTGGAGCTGGACAGCTAAGGCGGCAGCGAGCAAGGAGACTTCGACATGCAAGCCGCTTCCCACAACCTGTCGATAGAGGAGGCCCGCCAGAGCTCCCAGGGCCATCAGCAGGCCAGCGGTCAGATCCACAATGGGGATCCCTCCCGCCCGGACGGGGAGGCGGTCCCCCGGGTGGGCCCCGGTGAGCAGGAGGCCGCTGAAGGCCTGGACGACCAGATCGTAGGCGGGCTTCCGGGCCAGTGGACCCTGAGCGCCGAAGGCGGTGAGCGTGCACAGGACCGCCCGGGGATTCAAGGACCGAACGGTTCCCCAGTCCAATCCGAAGGCCCGCGCCCGCTCCCTCGGGAAGTTGTGCAGGATCAGGTCCGCCCGGCGGATTAAAGCCCGGCTCGCCTGCCGTCCTCCCTCGGTCCGAAGGTCCAGGATCACCGAGCGTTTCCCCCGATTCAGCGCATAAAAATAGCGGCTCTCCCCGGGGGCAAAGGGATCCAGATGCCGATACGCTTCGCCTCCTGGCGGTTCGATTTTCACCACCTCCGCTCCCAGATCCGCCAGAAGCATCCCCGCGAACGGCCCCGCGACGTATTGGGCGTACTCCAGAACCCGGATCCCTTCCAGCGGTCGCTCCGCGTTCATCCCATCTCCCGTGCCAGATCCATACAGGCCTGAGCGATTCGATGTAGGGATTCCTCCAGGATCTCCTCCGTATGGGCGGCGGAGAGGAACCAGCGCCCGAAGGGGAAGCGATGGGCAAAGACCCCATATCGGACCAAAAGCTCGCAGAAGCGGCGATAGCGGGCGGCGTCCTGCAGGGCGGCGAGATCCCGATAGGTGCGCGCGCCATCGGAGGAGGGGGACCCAAATATGGGCAGCAGCATCGAAGCGATCCGACGCGCGTGGCCGACGACGCCAGCGGCGCGCATCGCTGCCTCAATCCCCCGGGCGAGCCGTTCCGTCCGCTCGGTCAGGGTTCTGTAGAGGGCCGGCCCCTCGCGGGCCAGGCGGTCCAGCACCGCCCGGGCCGCGGCCAGCACCGTTGGGGAGCCGGTGTAGGTGCCCCCGTGGACCACCCGGCCTTCCGCCACCGGTTGCATCAGCTCCCGGGGCCCTCCGAAGGCGGCCAGGGCGAACCCGCCGCCCAGGATTTTGCCCAGCACGGTAAGGTCGGGCCGAACCCCATAGAGGGCCTGCGCGCCGCCGGGGGAGACTCGAAAGCCAGTTAGCACTTCGTCGAAGATCAGGAGCGCCCCATAGCGATCTGCAAGCGCCCGTAATCCCTGCAGGAACCCCGGGGCCGGTTGGAGCAAGCCCCCTGACCCTAACACCGGCTCTACCAGGATGGCAGCGATCTCCAAACCGCGCGCCTCCAGGCAGGCTTCCACCGCTTCCAGATCGTTGAACGGACACAGGAGCACAGAAGCTACAGCTTCCGGGAGAACCCCGGCGCTCTCCGGGGCAGGCGCCTCCCCGCCGGAGGCCTGCCACCCGACACAGACCGGATCCGCCCAGCCGTGGTAGGCCCCTTCGAACTTCACGATACAGGGTCGGCCGGTGATCGCGCGGGCCAGGCGAACGACGGCCATCACCGCTTCCGTGCCGGAGTTGGCGAAACGGACCTGTTCAATGGAGGGGAAGAAGGCGGCGATCCGCTCCCCCACCTCAGCGTAGAGCCGATGGGGGAAAGCGAAGTGCGGGCCCATGATCCGGATCGCCTGACAGACCGCTTCCACCAGCCAGGGAGGGTTGTGCCCGAACAGGTTGACCCCGTACCCGCAGCAGTAGTCGATATAGCGCAGACCGTCCTCATCGTAGAGGAAGGGCCCTTCGCTACGGGCGATGACGAGGGGGAACGTCCCCATCTGGCGGGCATAGCTGGTCTCCCCGCCCGCCACCCAATGGGCGATCTCCTGGAAAAGCTCCTGGGACCGCGTTCGGCTCACCGTCCATTCGGGCATTTCAACCCCCGTCGGGCGATCACCAGACGCTGGATCTCCGCCGTCCCTCCGGAGATGGTGCTCCCGATGGCCGCGCGGTAAAGGGCGGCAACGCGCCCTTGAAGGAGGGCATGGGGCCCAGCCTCCGCCAGCCCGGGAATTCCCAGAAGGTCCAGAGCGGCGCTGGCGATCCGTCGGGTCAACCGGCCCACCGCAAGTTTGGCCATCGCGCTCCCCACGCTTGCATCCTTCCCGTGGGCCAGCCGGGCCGCCGCCTCGTAGCAAAGCTGACGCGCCACCTCCAGGGCACCTTGCAGGTGCCAGAGGGTCCAACGCCAGGGGCCAGAAGGATCCTGCTCCTGAAGCCAGCGCTCCAGCTCGTCCAGGACCCAGCGCAATGCGCCCACTTTCTCGATGGTTATCCGCTCAAAGTCAAGCGTGTAGAGCATCACTTTCCACCCCTCATTCAGCGGGCCAACCCGCGCGGAGGCCGGCACGAAGACCTCGTCCAGGAAAACTTCCGCCAGCAGCCCGCCCCCCATCGTCGGAAATGTTCGCACCGTGATCCCCGGCGTGTCCATGGGTAGCACGAACACCGAAAGCCCCCGGTGCTTCGGGGCCTCCGGGTCCGTCCGGACGGCCAAGTAGATCCAGTCCGCAATGTGGGCGCTGGAGGTCCAGATCTTATGTCCGCGCACAAGGAACCCCCCGGAGACCGGACGGGCGGTCGTTTTCAAAGCCGCCAGGTCGGAGCCGGCCTCCGGCTCGGAGAATCCCTGACAGAAAGTTAACTCCCCCCGGCAAATCCGGGGGATCAGCGTCTCGACCTGCTCGCGGGACCCAAAGCGCAACAGCGCATTCCCCACCGTCCGGCAGGAGAGGAGATAAGGGGAGAGGGGGAGCCAGTGATAGCCAAACACCTCCTCCACCGCCGCTGTCTCCAGGAAGCTCAGGCCCTGCCCTCCCAGCTCCCGGGGCCAATGGAGTCCGATCCAGCCGGCCTCCCCCATGCGGCGGTAAATCTCCCGGGAATCCCCATCCGATGGCATTCCCTGGACCTGAAGGGTCGGTTCGGCCTCGAGCACCGGAGCCAGCGAGCGGCAAAAGGCCTCAGCGGCCGCTCGAAGCGGGGCGAGTTGCGAATCGTTTCCGGGCACCATCTTCCCTCACCGGCTCATCGATCCCACTCAGTTGTTCGGAGATCGCCTCTGCGGCCTGATGGAGGGCGGGGAGGATTTCACGGCGCAAGCGGCGGGCAGACCAGCGGCTAACGGGAATGGAGACGTTGATCGCTGCGCAAACCCGATCCCCTTCCCACACCGGGACTGCACATGCGTTTAACCCGAGCTCATATTCTTGCTGGGATAAGGAATAGCCCCGCGCCCGAATCCGGCGCAGATCCGGGAGCAGATCCCGCCAGCGGGTTTTCGTGAAGGGGGTCCGCGCCGGGTAAGGCTCCGGCCCCAGGCGGGCGCGCGCATCCTCCTCATCCAGATGGGCCAGTAAGCACTTCCCCAGGGCCGTGCAGTGAGCTGGGAGAAGCAGGCCCACATAAGTCTGCACACGGAGCAGACGAGGGCTGGCGTAGCTGACCAGGTAAAGGACCTGGGCGCCCTCCAGGATCGCCAGATTAGCAGTCTCCCCCAGTGTGTCCGAGAGCCGCCGCACATAGGGGCGGGCGATCTCCGGCAGCCGCAGCGCGTGAAGGGTGGGGCCAATCAATCGCACCACCTCGCTTCCCAATCGAAAACGGCGGGTGACCGGATCCTGCTCCACAAAGCGATAGGCCATGAGGGTCCGCACCAGCCGATGAACGGTAGGAAGAGGAAGGCCTGTGGCCTCTCCCAGCTCCGAGAGGGTCCACTCCGGGCGTTCGAAGGAGAACTGCTGAAGGATCTGAAGTCCTCGCGCGAGGGATCGGCTCATCGGAGAGGCCTTTCCAGCCCTTCGGCTCTTGATCATATTTTTCAATATATGAAAGTAATTTTCATTTTCGAAATTTTAATCAGACATCCTTTCCCTGTCAAGTCATAACGACCTATCCCCTGTTGGGTTCGAGGCTTGGGCTGGGGATTCGCGGCCTTCAAAAGGGGAGGGGACCTTAATTGTTTCTCTCTTCAATTTGAGATACGATAATCACACCCACGCCCGATTTCCGAGGGGCCTAGATGAGAGGGCTCTACCTTTGCGGCCTGATCGTCCTGCTTGCTGTGGCCACTCTCATGCCGGTCCGGGCTCAGAGTGGTTATGACCCTACTCAGCAGATCGCCTTTCTCCAGTATCAGGAAGCCCGCACTGTCTACCTGGGCAACTTGGCCCGCCGCGAAAATGGCGTTCCACCGCTGCGCTGGAACCGTCCGCTGACTTATGCCGCGCGCTGGTTCTCATGGGACTCCACTGAGAACCGCCCTGCGGGCTTTTGCGGACATCAGGATTCTCTGGGTGGCTGGCCCAGCGACCGGGCCTGGCGCTTCGGTTACCTGGGCAGCGCTGGTGCCGAGAATGCCTTCTGCGGCTACGTCACCCCTGAGTACGCCATCTGGGGCTGGATGAATAGCGAGGGACATCGGGCCAACCTGCTAGACCCCAATCACCGGGAGGTCGGTGTGGGCTACTACCGGCGTGAAAGCGACGGCCGGGGCTATGTGACCCAGGACTTCGGCAGTGACCCGGTCTACGCGCCCAGCATCATTGAGAACGAGGCTATCTCCACCACCAATCCCACCGTCAACCTTTACATTCATGACCGCCAGAAAGGAGGTGGCTTCGCAGGACTAAGCCCTGCCGTCCAGATGATGCTCGCCGAAGAGCCCTGCTTCTCCGGCGCCCTCTGGGAGGCCTACCAGCCCGAACGGACCTGGACCTTCGACGGGGGTTCCGGCTGGCGTACTGTCTACGTCCGGACCCGCGACGCGTTTAGCCGCACGCTGACTGTCAGCGACACCATCTACTTGGGCACCGACGTCCTGCTGGACGAACTGGACGGAGGCGCCGCGCCGCTTCCCCAATCCGAGGTCACCCTTTACGGCCTAGACGGCGGACCGTTCCCATACGTCCAGTTCAGCCTGGGCTGGCTGGCGGATGACACATTTGAGACGTTCAACAAATGGTGGGGCAACGGCGAGCGCGTCAACGACCCCTCGGCATGGGGCGGGACGGCCTACCGCCTGTATCCAGGGGATGGTGAGTCCTTTGCCTGGGTGTGGGATACGGTCTTCCCCGTCCGGGAAATTCCTCTGGTGGCTTATTTCCGGCTCAAGGTCAACAACAACACGTCCACAGCGGAGGTAGCCCGGGTTTCCGTAAAGAGTGGCAGGACGGAATACGGCCCCTTAAGGCTCAGGGGCACGGACTTCAATGCCCCGAATCAGTACCAGGAATTCGCGATCCCCTTCACCTTCCATCCAACGGAGCAGGACCCCTTTCTGATTTTCCAATTCTGGCGCAGCGGCGCGGCCGACCTGTATGTGGACGCGGTCTTCATTTTCACTGCCCCGCAGCCGGCGACCTCGCCGTTGACCTGGACTGTGCCAGGAGGAAATTACCGAGGGCAGGGAATCTGGGTCCGCTACACCGACGGGACCCGCTTTTCAGCCATCACCGAAGTGTCACCGCAGCGCCCGCACCTGTTGGTCTCCCCGGGATCCTTGGCCTTCCTGGCCCGCAGGGACGGCCCGCCCCAGGTGCTTCCAGTTCGGGTGACCGCGTTGTGCGGTTCTTTCCTCTGGCAGGCGACGGCCGACCGTTCCTGGCTGCGCCTGGAGGTAGAGAGGGATGTCCTCCGGGTTAAAGCGGACCCGGCAGGTCTCTCCGTCGGAGCCTATACAGGGACCGTGACCGTGGCTGCAGTAGATCGACCCGAGGTATCGACGGTATCTCTACCGGTTCGGCTCACTGTGGCAGAAGAGGTTTTTAGGGTCTATCTGCCCCTGGTTTGGAGATAAGCGGCATTGATATCCACCCCTTCATCGAAGCCACCAGAGCGATGGAAGCCGACAACATCCAAAAGCTCCTGCAGTAAGCGTGGTGGATCGATGGAGGCGAGCCAGACTTCCCGGCAGCATCGGATGGCGCCCCTCAATGCCATTCGCCCAATGCTTGGTCCTCTCCCTCGCCACGTGCCAATCAAGGGACAATGCTTTCTCGTATATCCGGTAAGCATATTCGCTTTTCGGCAATCGCCTGTAGAGATGCCGAAACGTCACTTCATCCCAATGGCCCATCCCGGGTGGAAAGCTTTTAAGCTGGAGTAACACAACCTTCAACCGGATCCTCCGGATCAGCCAGCTGGTTTAGGGTTCGGACCCAAAAAGTGAATTGTCCCACCATCCGTTCGGTCGCATACTGAGATCATGACTTGCCTCGTGTGCGGTCCAATGGATCGCGCGGGAATCCAGCCGGACAATCGGGGTCCTGGAAGGTCCCTCCCAGGGGGGTTGCTTCCAGGACTTCCTTCTGCATTTCAACCCGATTTCGGAGGCATACCGATGGACTGGCCCACAACCGCCGATGTGGTGATCGTCGGCGGCGGGGTGATGGGCTTGAGCGCCGCCTATCACCTCCTGAAGAAATCCCCCGGCCTGCGCGTGGTCGTCCTCGAAAAAGGACCCTTCTTCGGCTGTGGCTCCACGAGCAAGGCTGCCGGCGGCTTCCGCCACCAGTTCGCCACGGAGATCAACATCCGCCTCTCGCTCCTCAGCGTCGCGATGATGGAGCGTTTCCCCGAGGACCCCGGCGCTCCCCTCGCCATGCACTTCTGCGGCTATCTCTTCCTCCTCACCCGCGAGGAGGACGTGGCTGAGTTCCGCGCCCAGGTGGACCTGCAACGCCGCCTGGGCGTCCCCACGGAATGGCTCGACGGGGAGGAGATCCGCCGCCGCCTGCCCATGATGCGCCTCGAGGACGTCATCGCCGGGACGTTCTGCTCCCGCGATGGATTGCTCAGCCCGATGGACCTGGTGAACGGCTACGCGGCCGGCGCCCGCCGCCTCGGGGGGCGTCTCTTCACCGATACGCCGGTGACCGGGATCCGAACCCGCAGCGGACGGATCGAGGCGGTGCTCACCCCGGCCGGGGAGATCGCCACGCCGATTGTGGTCAACGCCGCCGGCGCCTGGGCCGCCCAGATCGGCCGGATGGTCGGCGTGGACCTCCCCATTCGCCCCTACCGGCGCCAGTATCTGGTGACCACGCCGATCCCGGAGATCCCGCCCGATTTCCCCATGGTGATCGATTTCGCCCAAAGCCTTTATTTCCATCGGGAAGGGGAGGGGATCCTGACCGGCATGTCGAACCGGGCGGAGCCGCCCGGGTTCAACGAGCAGCTGGACCCGGAGTGGGAATTGATCCATATGGAAGCGGCCATCTCCCGGATGCCGCTGTTAGAGCACGCCGGCGTGCGGGCCCGGGTGGTCGGCCTCTACGAGGTGACGCCGGATGCGCATCCGATCATCGGGCGCGTCCCCGCGGTGGAGGGGTTTTACGTGGTGGCCGGCTTCAGCGGCCACGGGGTGATGCATGGCCCCATCGCCGGCCTGCTGATGGCCGAGGAGATCCTGGAGGGACAGGCCCGCACCTTAGACATCACGCCGCTCCGGTGGGAGCGGTTTGTGCAGGCTCCTCGTTTCGCGGAATATAACGTGATTTGAGGGAACGGGGGGCCGAGATCAGGCGATGCCCGAGTAACTATTCAGCCGGGCCACATTCCGTTTGGAGCTCCCGCGAAGCGGCGGAAGGGCCCCACCCCCCTTTCTCCCCCCTCCCC
>JAUQQB010000117.1 GCA_030550075.1 Chloroflexota bacterium
ATGGGATCTTCGACGCGCCCCGGCGCCTGCTTCGGGAAAGCGGGGTGGAGCTGGTGGAGATGGCCCGAAGCCGGGAGCGGGGGTTCTGCTGCGGGGCAGGGGGCGCGCAGGTCTGGATGGACACCCCCCAGGCCCGGCCGATCCATCTCCAGCGCCTGGAGGAGGCCATGGGGGTGAACCCCGAGGGGGTCGCGGTGGCCTGCCCATTCTGCCATCTCATGCTGACCTCTGCCGCCCAGTCGAAAGGGGTGGTGGATCAGCTCCCCATCCGCGATGTCGCAGAGGTCATGGCCGAAGCGCTGGAGAATCCATAAAGGCGCCGTCCGGAAGCGGCATGTGGGGGTGGTGGGCTGCCGATCCTGCCACCCCCGCCCAGGGAGGAGCTCCAATGCAGGAGTTGCTGGATCGCCTGGAATCCACGCTGGACGATCTGCGGTGGGCCATTGCCCAGGTTCCGGCGGATCGGGAAGGGCGACGCCCTCCACCGGCGCTGGGGGACTGGTCGGTCCGGCGGATCCTCTATCACCTCTGGTTTTATGAGCGCTACATCGCCCTCCCCCAGATGCGCTACGCCCTGGGCCTTCAGGGCCCCCTCTACCCCGGCGATGTGCCGGACGAGGATCAGCGCTGGCCCCGCGAGATCCCCGCCGCTACGTGGCTCGACCGTCTGGCAGAGGTCCGGCGTGAGACCCTGGCGCTGGTCCGTTCCATCCCGGCGGAGGCCTGGAGCCGGCCTGTGTCGGGGACCATATGGGGGACCCGGACGCTGGCCTGGATCGTCACCAAGACGCTCCAGCACACCTACGAGCACATGACGACAATCCTTCAGATCGCCCTCTTCTGGGAAATGGCGGCGGCCTTCGAACCCCGGTGGGAGTTCGAGTGAGTGGAGGTAGGACAACTGCAAGCAGTTGTCCTACTTTTGCTCCAGGAACGCGAGGGACTCCTTGGCCTCCGGTAGCATCAGCTCGAAGATAATGGGCCCGGCGAACCCATGGGCTTCCAGGGTCCGGAGAAGCTCCCCAACCGGGACCTCCCCCCGGCCCAGAGGAAGATGATCCGCCCAGGCGACCGAGCCATCGGGCCGCTGGCGATAATAGCCATCATGAAGGTGCACCTCCGCCAGACGAGGGAGACAGCGCTCCAGGACCTCCTGGAAGGAGAAGGGTCCGGGCTGTCGGGAGATCACATGACCTGTATCGAAACAGATGGAGAGATCCATGGCCTCCGCGAGCTCCAGGGTGAGCTCCAGCGGGAACTGGATGGTCTCCACCGCCAGGGCCCGCGAGGGCAATCCGGTGCGGTGCAACAACTCCTCGATGCTCCGGGCGGCCTGCTGCTGGAACCGGCGCATCAGCGCCCCACGGACCACGTCCGGGATCCCGGAGGAGGTGAAAAACTCCGCCGCCAGCGGTCCTGCAACATGGAGCACATAGACCTCCGGCTCCAGCGGAGCCAGCCGGAGCACCGCGTCCACCAGCCTGTCCACCGAGGCCCGGCGGATTCCCTCCACCGGGCTGGAAGGCTCCAGGGACCAGAGGGGAAGATGCACCGTGTAGCGCAGGCCGCGGTCTTCCCTCAGATCTTGCAGGCGGCGGAGGATGGGGAGCGTGAAGGCTTCGGGGAAAAAGATCTGGAGGTCGGTGTTCAATTCGATCAGCGTGAACCCGTGGTCGGCGATTCGCTCCGCGAGCTGCGCCGCATCCACCCGCACCGCCCCGGGCGCACCGGCCAGCAGCGGTTGCGAGAGCTCCAGCAGCAGGGGCGCCTGAAGGAGTTGAATGCCGAATGAAAAACGCATCGCGTTCTCCTCCTGTGGGACCTGCTGGGGATGGAGGGGCTGTCCGGCCTCCGAGAATCATTCCGGCTCCGGAACCTGGCGGGGCGCCTGTTCCTCCAGCTGAACCACCGATGGGATCCCCAGGGCCAGAAGCCCGGTCAGCGCGCATACGAGCCCACCTGTGATGAACCACACCTGGACCCCCACGGCATCGGCGACTGGGCCGGCGAGGGCCATGCCCAGCGGCGAGATCATCCCCACGACGCTTCCCATCACCAGCAGGACCCGGCCCTGAAGCTCCGGGGGAACCACCGCCTGAAGGATGGCGAAAATGGGTCCGTTGGTCATCACATTCATCATGCCTCCCGTGAACATCGCTCCTACGGCGATGAGGAAGGCGGTAGGCGGCAGGAGCCCCAGCGTCAACAATGCGCATCCCATTCCGACCAACCCGGCCAGTGTGGTATAAATGCGACGTCGGAACCCTCCCCATGCTCCCAATACCAGCCCCCCGCTGATGATCCCGATCCCCCAGGCCGATTCCAGCCAGCCCAGCTCCAGCGCGCCGCCCCGGAAGTGACGGGTGACCACCAGCGGGAGCAGGGCGAAGGCCGGGTTCACCATGAAATTGATGAGAGCGCCCATGCCCAGCAATATCAGCGCCCCGGACCAGCGTCGCACATAGTCGATGCCTTCCAGCATCTCTCTCCACCACGCCGGGTGGGTCGCCGCGGCCCTGGACGGCCGGGGGACGGCGATGAAGAGCAATGTCAGCATCGCCAGGAGGGCCGTGAGAACATCGACCATCAGCACCCCGGGAAGCGGCAGGAGGCTGAGCAGGATGGCCCCCGCCGGCGGGGCGATCATATTCAGCGCGCCGCTGAGGGCCTGGTTCAGCCCCGCGATCCGGGCCAGGTGGCGCTCCGGGACCATCATGGGAATGGAGGCCTGGAGAGCGGACCAGTGAAAGGTCTCCAGGAGCGAGCGAAGAAACATCGCCCCATAAACGGGCCCCAAAGCCAGATCGCCTGTGGCAGCCAGGACGGCCAGCCCCAGTGTCAGAGCCGTCATCCCACCGTCGGAAACCAGCATAATCCCCCGGCGATCCCAGCGATCGACCAGGGCACCGATGGCCGGGCCCAGCAGGACCCCTGGCAATAGCGCCAGCAGGGTCGCGATGGACAGCGCGGTGGCGGAGTCCGTTGTGCGGGCGATCCACCAGACGAGGGCGAACTGAACCAGCATGCTGCCGAACAGGGAAATCCCATGCCCGGCCCAGAGCGCCCAGAAGGCATACGTCATTCGAGATGGAAGGCTCATGGCGGATTACTCTACGGAGATCTCCACGCGCTCCCCCTCTTCCTCATCCACCACCTCTAACAGCTTTCCGCCCCCTCCTTTCCGCAGGCGTTCCAGCAACTCCTGAAGGTCGCTTCCCGTGATCCCGGATATGAAGCGCCCGCTGACGCGGAGGCCCAGATCCGCCAGGCTCATCGGAATGTTCACGTGAACCCGCTGGCGCCCGGAGGCGAGGTCCGTGACCCGAATCCGTAGCCAGCGCGTGGAGGGGGCAGAGGCCTCCGGAGCTGCCTCAGCTTCCTGGAGCGCCTTCAACAGCTCCAGAGCCTGTTCCGCCGTGACCTGACCGGCCTCAACCATTTTCAGGATCCGCAAATGCTCCTCATCCCGCGCCATCGTAGCCTCCTGAGTTGTTATGGGGTGGATTCCCTCCAAAAGGAGATGGGAAACCGCCAGCCGGGTGGGCCGCTGAAAGCGGCCCCCGGTTATCCAGCCCTCAGATCGCAGCGCATTCCGATCAGGGTGCGGATCGGCCGGAAGCCAAGAGAGAGCAGCGCCGCTGAGAGTGCCGGCTCCTCTCCCGTGAGGGCCCTCACGGAAAGTCCGGGAGGGATCCCCGTCAGGGCAGTCTCCACCAGCCATCGGGCGTGCTGAGGGGTTCCGGATCCAGCCAGAAAGGCCCGCAGCGTCAAAAGGCCCTCCCGTCGGATCCAGGCCGCGATGGCCACGATCTCTCCCCCTTCGGTTTCGATGACCCAGAGGGTTTTCCAGTGCCGGCCGAAGCGCCAGGGAGCCAGAGCCACTGGAAGCAGGCCCAGGGGTTCAAACAACCGCATCGCCGGGTTCTCCACTGCGGCGATCCAGGCGGAGAGGACAGAAGCCTCCCCGGGTCGGGCGGGCCGCACCCGATAGCCGGGGATTGCGGGCGAGAAGGACGACGGGAGCGGCGCGCGCCAGGCTCCCCGATGCCAGACCTGGATCCGCCCGATCTCCACAAAGCCCAGCGATCGATACAGCCGAAGGGCCGGGATGTTGTCCGCTCGAACCTGCAAGGCGGCCCATTGGGCCCCGTGGGCCCGGGCGTATTCCAGACAGGCGGAGACCAGTGCCCGGCCGATCCCCCTTCCCCGGAATTCAGGGGCCACCGCGACATTGGCGATTAGCCAGCCCGCTGAGCCGAGCTGAAAGCGGCGAACCATCGTGTAGCCCACCACGCGGACACCTTCCACCCACACGTAGCCTGGCGCGAAGGTCTCGCCCGGGGGGAGGAACCATTCCAGCCACCGGAGGAGCCATCCGAGGCGGGACCAGAAACGCATCTCCTGGATGATCCGCTGGCCGGTTTCATCCAGCTCGCCTGCGAAGGCCTCTTCCAGCAGGTCAGCGATCCCTCGCAGATCCCGCCGTACATCAGCGGGGCGCAACCCGCTTACAGCTTCCCGGCCTGCGACCCGCACCATGGTCATCCCTCCGAGGATCCTGTCCCACGCAACCGGCGGAGGGCCTCTTCGTACGAGATCTGGCCTTCCGCCAGCGCTTCCAGGATCCGGAGGCGTTCCTCCGGGCCGGGGGGTGCTTCCGCCTCGGGCTCATAGCCCATCGTTCGCAGGATTTCCTGAAGCCGCTTGCGCAGCGTGGGGTAGGAGAGGCCGGTCAAGCTCTCCAGCCGGGTGAACTTCCCCTCACACCGCAGGAAAAGCTCCACGAAAGCCAGTTGTTCGGTGGAAAGCCGGGCCAGCCGACCCAGCTGGAACCGCCCCTCGATCCGCGTTTCACAGGCCGGGCACTGCAGGGCCATCGCTTCCAGGCCTTCCCCACACACCGGGCACACCCCGATCCACGCGGCCATCGCGATCTCCGTTTTAAAAATCGAATCATCTATTTCTAGATTTTAAACATTACCTTTGGAAAAGTCAAGGACATAGGAAAATTTTCTGCCTGGTGGCGTTTGTGAGACTGGACATGGGTGCCTCTGGGGGTGTTTCCATTTTAGGGGGCGAAGGGCTGGTCCTCCCCATCTCCAGGACCGCATGGACCTTTTCCAATTGCTGGCAGCGGTGGAGCGTTCAGGCCTATGCAGCCGATGACGATTTGACATGCATTAAGAGACAACACCCCTCAACAGGAGGATGACCTTGCCGGAGAAAAAACTCGCCGATCGTCTCCGTCAGGCCATTCGCTGGCGCAGTTACGCCATCCGCGCTAAGAAGGCTTAGATCCACGGGTGTGAACGCTTCGTCCGCTTCCACAAACTGCGCTACCCTGCCGCCATGGGCGCGCCGGAGGCGGAGCACCGCTCCGCCCCTCTTTCCCTCTCTCACGAGGTCCTCTATAAAGAGGTTGACCCCTTCTCATCCCTTCAGCCAAACGACCTTAAAGGCCTTCCCACCGTCCTCACCCGGGACGAGACCCTTCGCTTCTTGAACCCCATGAGCAGCGCCTACAAACGGATGACCTAACTCCTCTATGGCTCCGGCCTGCGCCGGATGGAGTGTGTCCGTCTATTCACTTCAAGCACCGCGCCATCACTGTCCCCCCTCGATCTTTGGACTCTCCTCCTTGTTCGAACTGCTATCCGAAGGTTAGAGCGATGGGCCCTATCCAATTTCTGAAAGCCGCGATTTGGGTTAAAATAGAAAAGCGTTCGCGTTCCCAGGCCATCCTCCGTCGTCGAAGGTGGATGGACCTGTGCTGGGCAAGCGATCCAGGCCTGTGCGGAAGGGAGGATGTATGGCGAATGAGACACGAAAGGTCGCTCGAGCAGCTGGTTCCAACGGCGCAGCGGAGGCGGTTACCGCCTATGATGCTAGCCAGATCCAGGTCCTGGAGGGCCTGGAGGCCGTCCGTCGTCGCCCGGGCATGTATATCGGCTCGACGGACATCCGGGGCCTGCATCATCTGGTCTATGAGGTGGTGGATAACGCGGTCGACGAGGCCCTGGCCGGGGTCTGCACCCATATCCTGGTGGAAATCCTGGCCGATGGAAGCGTTCGGGTGACCGATAACGGGCGAGGCATCCCGGTGGACATCCACCCCCAGACGGGCCGGCCGGCCCTGGAGGTGGTGATGACCACGCTGCACGCCGGCGGAAAGTTCGGAGGCGGGAGCTACAAGGTGGCGACCGGTCTCCACGGTGTCGGGGTGAGCGCCGTCAACGCCCTCTCCGAATGGCTGGAGGCCATCGTCCAGCGGGACGGCTCGCGCTACCGTCAGCGCTACGAGCGGGGCCGCTCGGTGACTCCCGTCGAGCGGATCGGGAAGGTGGATCCTGCTCGCTGGTATGCACATCCGCGCTTCCCGCCCGCCGACCATGGGACCATCGTTCACTTCAAGCCGGATGCGGAAATCTTCCGCAGTGGGATCGATTATAAATTCGAGACCCTGGCCCAGCGCTTTCGGGAGATGGCCTTCCTGACCCGGGGGCTCACCATCACGCTGGTGGATGAACGGGAGGACCGGGAAATCACCTTCCACTTCGAGGGCGGGATCCAGTCCTTCGTCCGCTACCTGAACCGCAACCGCCAGCCGCTCCATCCCATCTGGTATGTAGAGAGGACGGTGGGGGACATTCTGGTGGAGGTCGCCCTTCAATACACGGATGCCTACAACGAGACGGTGCTGGCCTTCGCGAACAACGTGAACACCGTAGACGGTGGAACACATCTCACGGGGTTCCGCTCGGCCCTCACGCGAACGCTGAACGATTACGCGCGGAAGGCCGGGCTGCTCAAAGACAGCGATCCCAACTTCACCGGGGAGGATGTGCGGGAGGGGCTCACGGCGGTGATCAGCGTGAAGCTTCCCGAGCCCCAGTTCGAGAGTCAGACTAAGAGCAAGCTGGGTAACGCTGAGGTGAAGGGGGCGGTGGAATCGGTGGTCGGCGAGGTGCTGACCCGCTGGCTGGAGGAGAACCCGCGGGAGGCGAAGGCCATCATCCAGAAATGCCTCACCTCCGCCCGCGCCCGGGAGGCAGCCCGACAGGCCCGGGAGCTGGTTATCCGCAAGAGCGCGCTGGAGTCCCTAACCCTGCCTGGGAAGCTCGCCGATTGCTCGGAACGCGACGCGACAAAGGCGGAGCTGTTCATTGTGGAAGGGGATTCAGCGGGTGGCTCGGCCAAGCAGGCCCGCGATCGTCATTTCCAGGCGATCCTGCCCCTGCGGGGGAAGATCCTCAACACGGAACGGGCCCGCCTGGATAAGATGCTGGCCAACGAAGAGATCAAGGCCCTGATCTCCGCCATCGGCACTGGCATTGGGGACCAGTTCGATACCTCCCGGCTGCGCTACGGCAAGATCATCATCCTGGCCGACGCCGATGTGGATGGGAACCATATCCGCACGCTGCTCTTGACGTTCTTCTTCCGGCACATGGCGCCGCTCATTGAGAACGGGCATGTCTACATCGCCCAGCCGCCCCTGTATCGGATCGACGTGAAGAAGACCAAGGAGGTCTTTTATGCGTATTCCGACGCCGAGCGAGATGAGATCTTCGCCCGGCTGCGGAAGCGAGGGATTGACCCGGCCGATGAGCGGCAGGTGGTGACCCAACGCTATAAGGGGCTCGGGGAAATGAACCCTGAGCAGCTTTGGGAAACCACCATGGATCCGGCGCGGCGGATCCTGCTCCAGGTGACGATTGAGGACGCGGCGGAGGCGGACCGAGTGTTCGACATGCTAATGGGCGCGGCGGTGGAGCCCCGCCGTCGCTTCATCCAGGCCCACGCCAGGGAGGTGCGAAACCTCGACGTGTGAGCCGCTTGCTTCGTTCACGGGCGACGGAGATTCGTCCGGGCCTCGGCCAGGGTTCGCCCCTCTATTTGTTCTCGAAAGCGATGTGGGTTGTCTGGAGCGATCCACATCGCTTTTATTATTTCCGGGAGATTGAATGGTAGGAGTTACGCAGTTGAAAGCTCTAAAGGTGGGACGGAATGGCCCCACCCCCCTTCTCCCCCCTCCCCACGGCCCAAAGGG